>QIIJ01000480.1 GCA_003232595.1 Aurantimonadaceae bacterium
GGTAAAACTTTCAAATAGGCTGCAATTGCCTCACGGTCGCTTGCAGGCAGTTCGGCCATGTTTTCCTGCACTTCCACCATGGTGGAGCCGAAAGTGTCATAATCCGGCTTGAAACCGGATTCCAGCGAATAGGCAATATCCTTTGCGGTCCAACTGCCAATACCGGTTTTGTGCGGTGTGATATTGGGGATGAATTCTTTGCCATCCGGCGCAAAACCACCCGCCATCCAACGGTTGTAGTCGATACCACCGATCAGATTGCGCGGCGTGTGGCATGCGCTGCAATGGGCCGGGCCTTCCACCAGATATTGTCCGCGGGCAACCAGAGGCGTCGCATCAGCAATTTGCAACACCGGTTCCGGCTTGAAATACAGCCATTTCCACAGGCCAACAGCACGGCGGATGTTGAAGGGAAATGAAATGTCGTGATCCTCCACCTTGTTAGGCGATGACGGCAAGGTTTTCATGTAGGCCCACAGATCCAGGACATCTGAGAGTTTCATACGGGCATATGATGTATAGGGAAAAGCTGGAAAATAGTGTTGTCGACCGGGGCTTACGCCTTTCATCATGGCGCGAACAAAATCGTTTGACGTCCAGCCGCCAATACCATTTACCGGATCAGGTGAAATATTGGGTGCGCGAAAAGCTCCAAATGGCGTTTTCAGTTCAAGGCCGCCGCTGAGCAGCAGCTTCGCTTCCCCCTTTGATTTGGGAACCGCGTGACAAGACGCGCAACCACCTGCCCAAAACATTACTTCACCATTGGCCACCTTTCCTTCTGGCAGTGAAGGTTGTGTGTAAAGCTCGAAATCAGGCGCACTCAAATACCAGAGAAAAGCGGTGACACCGACACCAATAACACCTGCCGACATCGCCAGTTTTTTCATTGTTCAAACCGGGTCAGTTCTTTTGGACACGGAAATTTTCATGGCAGGATTTGCAATTGGCAGTGGCCCTGCCAAATGCCTCGCCAAAAGACTCCTTGTCGAAGAACTCAATTTCTTCCGGTTTCATCATTCCGGCGGCTGTATCGGTCTGAAATTTAACCAGGGCCGCTTTAAATCCGCCCATATCCGACCAGATTTTGGGAGAAGCTGTTGTTTCCATGCCGGTTTCCGAGCCCTTGGGATATAGTTCGCCAACAGCCAACGCAGCTGAGTTCATCACACGCAAGGCCAATTGTGCTGCTGCTGGATTGTATTCCATTTCACCCTTCAGCATTGCACCGCCCATTTTGGCAGCATCACCAACATTCTGCATAACAGCTTTGCGCGCACTAATTGGATCTTCAGCTGAAATTGCCGCACCTGCAAGTATCGCTGTGCCCGTCAAAAATACCACAACCAGTTTTTTCATAGTCAGTCCTCTCATCAGAGTTTTGATTACCAAATCTGCCCGAATGCACCGATTTTTCCGATTGAACACGGAAAAGCAGAATCGATATGTTAAATTGTCCCGATATTTAGCTGCCAAATTCAGACACATACATTATCTGAAACAAAAAAACCCAGACATTTTCCATTCTGGATTCCCGTTCCTTGTTCCCGGCAAATTACCGCAAAAAACCATATGTCTGTAAATCACAATCGGCCTGTGGATATTCTAGGTATTCCGCAGGCAGATACCCAAATCACGATTTCGTGGGTGGAATATGTTGTGCAATATCAGGCAATTTCCCGGGCGATCCCCGGGAAACGCTTTATTGCCCTTCATCTCACGCGGAAGCCTGCTCAAACAATTGGGCGGTATATTCCCAGTTTATGAGGTTATCGACAAAAGCCTCAAGGTATTTCGGGCGCGCATTGCGATAGTCTATATAATAGGAATGCTCCCATACATCGCAACCAAGAACCGGTACGGCACCATGTATGAGCGGGTTTTCGCCGTTCGGTGTTTTCATGATTTCGAGTTTACCATCTTTCATGGCAATCCAGCACCAGCCGGAGCCGAACTGGGTTGCACCTGCCGCCATGAAGTCTGCCTTGAATTTGTCATAGCCACCAAGATCCGCGTTTATTGCTGCTTCCAGATTTCCGGGAATGCTCGTGCCGCCGCCATTCGGAGCCATCCAGTTCCAGAAATGAACATGATTGTAGTGCTGGGCCGCATTGTTGAAAAGTCCGGCATTGGAGCCGTGGCTGTTGCGGATGATATCTTCCAGGCTGTCGCCCGATACACCCGCATCGGCTGCAAGTTTGTTGCCATTATCAACATAGGCCTTGTGGTGCTTGTCGTGGTGATATTCCAGCGTTTCAGCCGACATATAGTCGCCAAGCGCATCGTAGGCGTAGGGAAGTTCCGGTAGTTCAAATGCCATTGTTGTTCTCCATAGATTGAACAGCGTTGGCGCACATGGTGCACCTGATGAATATTGCTTGTGTTGTTTTCATCATAGTTAGACGAACTCAATTCATCAATGGATGATATTGCAAACGCACAAACTTGTTGGCTTTTTTTTGCTAATGTATTTTACTGGCCCGATGAATGGTCCAGATCCCATTGCAAACCTTCTTTCACGTGTTGCACTGCGCGAGCCATTAGCATTTCGTCAACTATACGACCAGACATCGGCGAAACTTTTTGGCATTTGCCTTCGTATATTAAACAACCGCGCCGATGCGGAAGAGGCTTTGCAGGAGGTGTTTGTTAAAATCTGGAACAAGGCCGACATGTTTCAAACCGGTCGTGCTTCTGGCATTGCATGGATGGCAATGATCACACGCAACCAGGCCATTGACCGGCTGAGAGCGAGAAAGCCTGGAAGTGTCGATATTCTTGAACAGTCGGATTTGGCCGATGACAAACCATCGCCGGAAACAAACACTATTGCTTCGGATGAATATCGAAGACTGAACAACTGCCTTGATGAACTGAAACCGCAACATGCTGAAGCAGTAAGGAAAACATATCTTGGCGGTTGGTCATACCAGGAAACGGCGGATGCACTCAATATACCGCTTAATACCGCCAAAACCTGGGTCAGAAGGAGTCTTGGCGCCCTGCAGGATTGTATGAAACGATGACACAAGAACTGAACGACAACGAAAAATGGCTCGCTGCCGAATTTGCCATGGGTGCGCTGGACCGCGAAACCATGAAGCAGGCCGAGCAGCGATATGAAACTGATAGGTTGTTCAGATCAGCGGTCGATGAATGGAACAACCGGCTGTCACCAATGCTGGAGGGTGTCGCACCAATACAGCCCGACGCAAAAGTCTGGGACCAGATTGCCGGAAAAACCAGCCAGACCAGCGTTTCAAGCTCCAACAACATTTGGCAAAGTTTGAATTTCTGGCGCGGATTTTCGTTGATCAGCGGCGGGCTTGCGACCGCCGCAATTGCTGCGCTGCTATATCTTTTTGATGGCATACAATCCGGGACGCCAACAATTACACAGCCACTTGTTGCCACACTGAGCGCCACAGGCAATGCTCCGACTTTGCTTGCCCGCTTTGATCCGGAAACCAACAACCTGATGTTACGGGCAGCACTGCCGGGAGGTGACAATACAAAGGTTGCGGAATTGTGGATTATCCCCGAGGGCGGCACGCCCCACTCACTCGGTCTGCTGGAAAGTGCCGACATGATGTTATCGCTTGATGCAGAAACCTCAACATTGATCAATGATGGGGGAACGCTGGCCATCAGCCTTGAACCGATGGGCGGGTCACCCACCGGAGCACCGACCGGCCCTGTTATTGCAAGCGGGAAACTGCATAAATTTTAATTTTTCTTTTTTGAAACTTTTGACGTCGGCCCTCCGTTACTGCCGTGTCCTTAACGACACAACAGCAATAAATGGAGAACATCATGTTGAACAATACACTTCGCCTTTCCGCCGCACTTGCCATCGCTGCAAGTCTGGCTGTTTCATCTGTCGTGCTTGCTGCCCATCCGAATCCGGTGGTTGGTGGTGCAGAAATGTTTGAAAGCAAAAACATTGTTGAAAATGCCGTCAATTCAAAAGATCACACAACGCTGGTTGCCGCTGTCAAAGCCGCCGGTCTTGTGGAAACCCTGATGAGCCCTGGACCATTTACAGTTTTCGCACCGGTCAATTCCGGCTTTGATAAATTGCCAAAAGGTACTGTGGAAACTTTGCTCAAGCCCGAAAACAAGGGCCAATTGACCAAAATCCTCACCGCGCATGTGGTTGCCGGCAAATTGTCGGGTGAGATGCTGATGAAAAAAGCTATGGCCAATGGCGGGCGCTACAATATGCAAACCGTCAGTGGAGACGCGCTGACTGCCCAGGTCAAAGGTGGCAACCTCTACATTATCGATGAAAGCGGCGGTGCGGCAAAGGTAACAATCGCCGACGTCAATCAGTCAAACGGCGTTATTCACGTCATCAACAACGTGCTTTTGCCGCGCTAAAGCAAACATCATCCGGGCCGACTGACGGTCGGCCCGAAATTCATATTGGAGCATGATATGAACATCAATATTCAAACCACTCGCCGCAATTTTTTGATACACTCGACAGCATTTGCCAGCGGCATCACTATGGGAATATTGTCTGGCGACAATACCGGCGGACGCGCATTTGCTCAGGAAGCCACAGCAAAATTTGAAATCACCCGCACAATTAAGGAATGGAAAGCACTGCTCAATCCTGATCAGTTTGCAATTCTGCGCGAAGAAGCGACCGAGAAAGAAGGATCAAGTCCTTTGCTAACTGAAAAGCGTGAGGGAATTTATCATTGCGCCGGTTGCGACCTCCCGGTTTATTCCTCCAAAGTGAAATACGACAGCAAAACCGGTTGGCCAAGTTTTTGGGAATCACTGCCAAATGCCATTGGCACCAAGGATGACAGCTCGTTCTTCTCTACAAGAACCGAAGTCCACTGTCGCAGATGCGGAGGCCATTTCGGCCATATTTTTGACGATGGCCCACCGCCAACCGGCAAACGCCATTGTTTGAATGGACTGGCGCTGAATTTCAAACCCGCCGTAGTTTGAACAGTAATATTCCATTTCAAGCAGGACCGCTTCACTCCCCATCAACTGAAGCGGTCCATTTGAATATCCGGCTCAGGATAGGCCGTGAACGCTTAGAATTCCCGCGCATTCGTCCGCGCGATCTGCGATTATCTGGTAATCTTCGTCCTGCGCATGCCAAAATCCCAGCAGGCCCAGTGCCTTCCGGTCAGAATCCGACAGCGATTGAATTGCATGGCCCACAGCATTGGCCAGAGCTGCACCATCATGGGAATTCGAAGTTATGAACGGCAATCCCGGGGTTGGTGGGGTGGTCATAAATTCCTCAACTGAGGCGGCGGCGGGCAGAAAGTTTTGCAAATGCTGCCATGTCACTGCATCAATTGATGCTATATCCGCACGCCCATCCACCAGCGCCTCCACCGATACGGCATGACTACCGCTTGCAATGCAATTGCCGAAAAACCGCCCCTCGCCTATTTTGCACAATACTGAATACATCATGGCAAAACAGCCTGATTGGCTGGTCTTTGAACTATAGGTAAATGTTGCGCTTCTGAATTCTGCCAGATCTTTGCGTGCATCACCCTTGCGCTTGATCACAACACTGGTGTACCAACCCGGCTTGCCTTCAATCACACCATAATCCGGCGTGCCGATCAAAGTCACTTCATTGCGCAGATGTTCCACATAAGGAAGCCCACAGGTCTGGGCAAATATCATGTCCGGATTGCGCCACAGTGTCCACACATCATCAGGCTGGCTCAGGTCTTCCGGCGCATCCAATCCCAGTTTCCGCATTTCGGTGGAAATGGCCTGCCAAAGCCGGTCGGTCTCCCGGCGGAGCTCGGGAAAATCATACATCGGAAGGGCCGCAATTTTAGCCATCATTGCTGTCTTGTTCAGAACCCGGCATCGGCCAAAAAGGGTGCGGTACGCCATCCTTGGTACGGAAGAAATATTTGCGGAATATTTCGGTATAACTTGAATAGAAATATTGCCGATTGAGGCAGAGAAAATCGTTGCGTCTGCGTTCAAACAAGTCGGGAAGCTGATACCAGGCCACCTTCGGACAGGAATGACAGGAATGATGGACCATGTGGTAATTGTTGTTGAGGAACAGAAAGGCAAAAAAACCTCCGCCCTCAATAATCACCGAGCGGGCAGAAACCTTGTCGTGGGCGCGGTGCTCCAGAAATGTGCGCACCTTCAACAGCGACAAGGCACCATAAGCTGCAAGAAAATAAGCCCAGAACGGTATTGAGGAATAGGAATTGAGCCACCAGATCAATGGCACCATGCCAATGAAATGCAACCCATAGGCCACGGCAATATTTCTGCCGCCTTTGGCAATTGCCTTGATATCGCTCTTGTAAAAAACAAAAAGAGCTATTGCCGGACCAAACAACATACGCCCGGCAAGGGTATTATTCATCACCAGCAGAGCCCGCAAGGGTTTTGACATTTTGTTCCAGACTGCCGGGTCAAGAAAGTTGGATTCCGGATCGTCATAGGGATCGGTGAGCTTTGGATTATAATGGTGTTGCAGATGTGTATCGCGGAACCGGCGGTAGGGTAGCAGCAGCCCAAACGGGATGAACACCAATGCCTCATTCACAATTCACTTTTAAAGGGATGGCCGTGCAAAACCTCATGTTGTAAGGATGAATGCAGAGCCAGCACAACCATTAACAATGGCACGGCAACCCAAAGCGTAATAGATGTGGCAAAAAATGTAATCAGTGGCAGGGATACCATGCAGATCGTGATAATTCCGAAAGTTGGCCACTCAATTGGATGCCGGTTAGTGCCCGTTTTCAAGCCCTTCGGGCAATCTTCATAAAATTCAGAATGCACTTCTATCACAGACAATTCCCCGGTTATCAGCAACCTATATCAAAAGATTTACCTTTCAAAAAACCAATTTTTCTAGCTATATAGATAGAAAACCTTGTTAATGGAGATGAAAAATGAACACCCTACCGTCTTTAAAAGGGTTGCGAGCTTTTGAATCAGCGGCACGCAAGGGCAGTTTTGCAGCAGCAGCAACGGAATTATCGGTATCTCCTGCAGCCATTGGTCAGCTGGTTCG
>QIIJ01000233.1 GCA_003232595.1 Aurantimonadaceae bacterium
GCCGCTTCGCGAGTGGTTTCTGCAGAAATTCTCTGGAGCAGTGCAAGCAGGCCCTGATCAGGTTTTGACATTGATGCCTTGTAGAGTTTGACAATGCGGCTAACAGCGCTGCACCTGATTTGAATGTCGGTCCTTGCAAGTTCAATATCCGCTTCTTCCCGCCAGGTATCTACGGCTGCGGTAATTGCTGGAATTGCGCTGCCAGGAAGCCCGGACCGGTCGTAGATCGCGCGAAATGCGGCTGTTCGCCCCTGTTGCAACACCGCTGCGATGCGCCTTTCCGGAATATTGCTGAGGTTTGCAATTGCAGCAACAAACAGCGAAATATTGCCGCCGCAAATTGTGCGAAGCAAAAATGCTGTCGTGAGCTGTCCGGTACTACGCAAATGTTCCACAAGGGGAGGGATTTCATTCTCGTCTATTTCAGCAGCCAGTTGCTCGGTGGCACGGTCGCGTGCCTCCTGCACCACCTTTTTGGCCCGCACTGCACCAAGCCAGGATTTTTCAACAACCAGTTTTTGCAATGCTGATGACAGGCTTAAAATTAAAGTCTGACGGATATCGGCCGGCAGGTTCGGTTGCTGCAGCAAAGCCTCCCGGGTTTCAGGATTTTCACCCAATTGAACAGCAATCGCACGCAGATTATCTGTATTAAGGCAGGGTTCTGGGTTCTGCAGCAGTGCCAGGCAGGAGTCAAAATTACCTTGTGCAATTATCGCGGAAGCAACTGTGCCCGATAGCGGTTGGCGACACGAAATTGCCACGAGTGAGACCACATCGCAATTGCCAACGATGTCGATCAATTCCGAGTCAAGAAACAACGGAGATCGACACAACACCTGCATGGCAATATGAGCCTCATCACGCGCCAGAGCCAATATCAGATGACGCGGCGCGGCAGCACTGCTTGCCAGGGCATCAGCCATTGCAAATCGAACCTTTGATGAAGGATCATCCAGCAACAGGGTCATTGCCGCTTCTGCTGCTTCTTTTTCATCCTGAGCCATGTCTGGAACAAGGCTTGCACGGGCCAGCGCCCCGGCTGCATCGGCCCGACTCGAATTTGGCGCTGTTTCCAGCCAGTGAAGAAAACGCTGTACGATCATTGCTATTCCAACCAACAATAAATTACCACAAACCCGATTGGTTGACCCAATAGCGCAAAAGCATTAACGATCTGTTCATCATGAATTGAAAGGTCTGGTTAATGTCACTTGAAGTGTGGATCGCCTTTGTCCTTGCAAGTTCTGCAATGCTGGCAGTCCCCGGCCCGACTGTTTTGCTTGTGGTCAGCTATGTTTTGGGCCGTGGCCGCGCCAGCGGCTGGTACACTGTGCCTGGCGTTATTCTCGGTGATTTTGTTGCCATCAGCGTATCACTGTTGGGCGCTGGTGCTATCCTGACTGCATCTGCGACACTGTTTTCAATACTGAAATTTGCCGGTGCCCTCTATCTGATTTGGCTCGGCGTCAAACTATGGTGCGCCGACTGGCAATTGGATGCATTACAAAACAAACCTGAAAACCGAAACGGCGGTTCATTGTTCTGGCATTCGTTTGCAGTGACTGCACTCAATCCCAAAGGCATCGTATTCTTTGTGGCATTTGTACCGCTGTTTGTGGATGCAGGTAAGCCTGCACTGTTTCAGTTTGTCGTGCTTGAGATTACATTTCTAGTGCTGGCTGCGCTCAACATCATCCTTTGGGTTTTGCTGACAGGTGAACTTCGCAACAGACTGAGAAACTCATCAATCCTGAAATTCACCAACCGTATCGGCGCATGTTTTCTGATGGGCGCGGGCCTGCTGACAGCTGCAATTCAGCGCAACAGTTAATTTCAACCAGAACCAACCAGAGCAAAGCATGGCCGGACTTTATTTTGAAGAATTCACAGTCGGACAGATGTTTGAGCATGAGTTGACCAAGACTGTTACTGAATCAGACAATATGCTGTTTTCGACCATGACGCTCAACCCTCAGCCATTGCACATAGACCGGCATTTTGCTGAAAATTCCGAATGGGGTCAGCCGCTGGTCAATTCAATGTTCACACTGGGCCTGATTATCGGTATTTCGGTGGGTGACACCACACTTGGCACAACAATCGGCAATCTTGGCATGAATGAAGTGAAATTTCCGGCACCGGTTTTTCAGGGCGACTCGATCCATGTGACTACAGAAGTTATCGGCCTTCGCGCCTCCAAATCAAAACCAGATCGCGGTATTGTCACTTTCCTGCACAGGGGATTCAACCAGAATAATATACTGGTTGCCAGTTGTACAAGACTTGCCATGATGCGCCGGAGGCCTTCCTGATGCGTTCATGGCTTTTTGTTCCGGGTGACAGCGAGAAAAAACTTGCAAAAAGCCGCACAAGTGATGCCGATGTGCTTTTAATTGATCTTGAAGACTCGGTTGCGCTTGACAACAAAAAAGACGCTCGTTCGATTACGTCAGAATTCTTAAAGGGTAGTTCAGGCAAGGCCCCCTCGCAGTCAATCTGGGTGCGGGTCAACAGTTTTGACAGCGGTCTGCTCGAAGATGATCTGACTGAGGTAATGGCTGCAAAACCCTGCGGAATTTTATTGCCCAAGGCTGAAAGCGGTAAAGATGTCACCCATCTCGGTGTGCGCCTCAGGGTTCACGAGGCCATTAATGCTATTGACGAAGGCAAAACTCGAATTGCGGCTATTATAACCGAAACCGCAACGGCAACATTGAATACCGGCACCTACAAGGACTGCAGCAATCGCCTGACCGCCCTGGCGTGGGGGGCAGAGGATTTGTCAGCTGATATCGGCGCCCTTGAAAAGCGCAATGTTGACGGTTCATATCGTGATGTATTCCGCTATGCCCGCACAATGACTTTGTTGGGAGCGGTCAGTGCAGGTGCCGTACCGATTGATACGGTCTATACAGACTTTCGCAACCTGGACGGATTGCGCCGTGAATGCGAGGAGGCAGTGAGCGACGGATTTATTGGCAAAATGGCCATACACCCGGCTCAGGTGCCTGTTATCAATGAGGTTTTCACCCCTTCCAATGCAGCAGTTGCCCGCGCTAGAGTTATTGTTAGTGCATTCGAGAAGGCTGGAAATCCAGGTGTCATCGGCCTTGACGGAGAAATGCTCGACCGCCCACACCTGCGCCGGGCCGAAACTTTGCTGGCGCAAATTCGCAGCCTTGGCAGCACCCAGACAACAATTTCACGGGCGACCTGATCAAATGCCCTGTCAAGCGCGTTGACATAGTCATCGTTTTTGCTGCCACTGAAAGATGATGTTGCCTTGAATATCCTTGATTGCAACACCTTGCCATTTCTGTCATTGAGCAGCTTTGCCGAAATTTCGACGGTGGCGGTTCTTGTGCCACCGCTGACAATTACTTCAAATGAACGAATGCTACTAAGTATCTGATAGTCGATCACAAGACCATCGCCAGGCTTTGCAACAGCCCCTGCCCTTCCGGTATTTTCAAAGGTTTCCACAAGCTTGGTCTGCACCATTTTGGGCAGATCATCACTCCACTGGGCATCGCTTAGATAAGTGATTACCGTTGGCGCCGGTTTGACTACGATATTCTGGCTGTCCAGGGCTTTCAGTGCTGAGGGAGCCTTGATCAGTATCTGTGCCCGAGTACCTGCCCGCAAATTATCAAAATCCCTGGGCGCTGAAATGTCAAAAGTTTCAGGCGGCGCTTTGGGCGGGGTAACCAGTGCACAGGAACTAATCCCAATCAGCAGCACCAGAAAAACAATCAGCCTAACAGATTGCCGACCAGTGCTTGAAATCCACCAGGCTGGAAAATGCCAATTGGTAAAATGCGACAACGAGACCGTTGTTCTATTTCTGGTTAAATTACTGGCGCGCATTTCAATCTTTACTCTATATATTGTGCAAATTCTGCATCGGCAATCAACGCCGCGGACGGCTTCCGTTTACCTGCCTTACACCAGGTGAACCGGTAATAAAACCCTGTGGATTTTTCTCGAAATCACTGATAACACGATCAATTCTGTTAATTGAACGCCGTGCTTCCCTTATCATAACTTCAGCTTCGCCCAAACCGCGCGTGGAGAAACGCGCAAGACCTTTTGAAATCTCGCGCACGCGTCCATCAAGATTGTTGGCAAGCTTGCGAAAATCAGCAAGTGTAGCACGCGCCTCCGCCATCAAACCTTCACCATCGCCCCCACTCAACATGCCGTCAATCCTGGCAAGCACCCCGTCAATTCTTTCAGATGCGGTATTCAGCCGGCTGGCAAGTTCGCTGGCATCAGTGATAATCTGGTTCACATCATCGCCGCGGTCGCGTATCCGGCTGGTTATTTTGGCAATATCTTCGGTTATTGTTGCCGCCCCACTGGCCGCTTTTTCCGCCTGCTCAACAACATTGGTAATTCGTGCGGTATCAATTGCTGAAACGACTTTTGCGGCATTATCCAGGGTTTTGCCCAGGTCATCAATAAGCCTGGTAATATTCTGTGGTTCAACTGCCCCAATAACGTCCCTTGCATCGGCTGCCGCCTGGCCCAGATCATCCAATGTCTGATTGAGTTTTTCAGCATCCAGTCCGGCAACAAACTGTGATGTATCATCGACGGTTTTCTCCAACCCATCAACAATCCCGGTGATTTGTTCAGGTTTAACAGCATTGACGACCTTGTTGACACCGGTGGCTGCCTGATCAATATTTTCGAGCGCTGAATTCACTTTTTGTGTGTCTAGTGCTCCGACGAAGTCTGAGGCCTGCTTGGTAGTGGTTTCGATGCTGTCGACAATTGTTGTAACCTTTGACGGATCAACGGCTGCCACAACTTTGTTGGCATTGGCGATAACATCACTGATGTCGCTCAAGGTTTTCCCGATATCATTGGCACCCACAGCCGCAACAACTTTTCTTGCATCCCTCGCTATGGCGCTGATATCGTCAACAGCGGCGCTGACTTTGGTGCTGTCGACACCGGCAACCAGCGTATCAATTCTGGTCAGGGTTTCGTTGATACCTGTTGAAAATTTGTTGATGTCATCGGCAGCCTTGGCGATTGAGGCAACTACCCGGGTGATATCATCACGGGTTGTTTTCAGGGTCTCGGAAAACTGCTCTACATTGGTGACGGTCTTGCGCACGCTTTCCGGGTCGACCGCTTTGATAATATCTTCGGCACCCTTGATCGTGCCGTCCAGCTTGGTGGACAGGCTCTGAATGGACCCCGATACGCTCGAAATTCCGGCCATAAATTTCTCAACACCATCAGCATTTTGTGCAAGTGCTGCGGAAAATTTCTCTGCGTTTTTGATAGTAATCGCGATAGATTCCCGGTTTTCGCCCAAAAACCCTTCAAGCTGGGCCATAACTGTTTCGGTCCGGGCAGCAATTTTATTAACACGGGACATTATGTCGGCCAGCGCTGCTGGATCGGCGTTAATCTTTGGCACTTCACCTGTAGTTTGATCCACCAGCCCAAGCAAATTGGGTGCATTTTCAGAACCGCCCTCGAGCTGAACAAAGGCGCTGCCGGCAAACCCCTGAATGCCAATGCTGGCTTTTGTATCACTGCGGACTGGTGTTCCTGAATCGATTTTAACCCGCGCATTGACAAATCGCGGCGCATTGGCGGCAATTGTCAGACGGCTGACAGTACCAACCTGAATACCATTGAACAAAACCGGGCTGCCTTTTGCGAGGCCGGTAACCGATCCTTCGATCATAATGTCGAGATCTACATAGTTTCGGCCTTCATCATATCGTCCGAGCCATAAAACGAATGCAAAAGTCAATGCAATCGTAATCAGGGTAAATATGCCAACTCTGACGTAATTCGCTTTGGTTTCCATAGTTTACAACTGTGCACCTTGTAAATGCGCTGGATTTGCCACAATGGCGCGGGCGCGTTTTCCACGAAAATAGGAATGCACCCAGGCGTCATCAAATTCAAGCATTGTATCGATCGGGCCCTCAACAAGTACCTTTTTGTTGCCAAGTACGGCAATTCTGTCACAGACCGAAAACAGGCTATCGAGATCATGGGTCACCATAAATACGGTAAGACCCAGTGTATCTCGAAGTTTGGCGATCAAATCATCGAATTCCGCAGCACCAACCGGGTCCAGTCCGGATGTGGGCTCGTCCAGAAAAAGTATCTGGGGATCGAGCGACAGGGCACGGGCAAGGCCTGCCCGTTTGATCATGCCGCCAGAAAGTTCAGACGGGAACTTACCCGCTGCCTCTCTTGACAGCCCGACCAGGTCAAGTTTCAGTATCGCCAGTTCATCCATCAACCTTTGATCCAGGCTAAGATATTCCCGCATGGGTACCTGAATGTTCTCCAGAACCGTCAGAGACGAGAACAAAGCGCCATGTTGAAACAACACTCCCAGTTCCTGATCAATTACCTGCCGGATTTCGGAATCTGCATTGATATAATCCACACCGAGTATCTCGATCGTACCGCCGGTTTTGTGATTGAGGCCCAAAACACTGCGCATCAACACGGATTTACCGGAGCCTGAGGCACCAACAAACCCGAGAATCTCGCCTCGATAGACTTCCAGGTCAAGGTTCTCCAGCACTTTATGGGTGCCAAAACTCACATACAATCCGGTAATCCGGATAACCACTGCGCGTTTGTTGTTTTTGTTTACCAATGCCAAACCGCCCCGTTAATAGTCTATTGCGCCATAGAATATGGCGAACAATCCATCCACAACGATCACCACAAAAATCGATTTTACCACCGAAGCGGTAGTATGTTTGCCCAACGATTCAGCACTTCCGGAAACTTTCATTCCCTCTATTGCCGCCACAAGGCCAATGATTAACGCCATAAACGGGGCCTTAATAAGACCCGAGAATACCGTTGATAAATCAACCGCAATACGCAATGTGTTGATAAACAGTTGCGGTGGAATATCAACATAGGCCCAGGAAATTACAATCGCTCCTATCATGCCAAAAATATCCGAAACAATTGTCAGCAATGGCAATACAATAACAAGGGCGACGATACGGGGAAAAATCAGAACACCCACAGGATTGAGGCCAATCACCGTGAGCGCGTCCACCTCTTCACGCATTTTCATGGACCCAAGTTCGGCGGTAATTGCACTGCCGCTGCGGCCTGCAACCATGATGGCAGTCAGCAAAACCCCGATTTCGCGCAAATGCAATATGCCGACCAGATCAACAACCAGCAGTTCCGCGCCAAATACCTTTAGCTGCATGGCCCCCTGTTGAGCGATGATAATGCCAATAAGAAACGACATCAGGGCGATAATCGGCACCGCCTGCAGGCCCATGATTTCCATCTGGTGAATGATCGATTTAATTCTGATACTGCCTCGTTTGCCTGCTTTCAATTGAGCGCCGCGTATGGAGGCTCCTATAATGTGGCTTCCCATAATAAAATCATCGCGAAAGCCGTAGGCGTGTTTACCGAGGGCTTCGAGTAACCGAATAAGCGGGTTGGCCCGCGTATCAGTTTGAGGCTGCTGTTGACTAACCTTGATCGCATTGAGCAGTTCCAGATGACGATAGTTGTCAGTCTTGAGCGATATTGCCCTTCCCGTCGCCCCGGCCGACATTTGCAGGCGGCGGATTATCCAGGCACCGGCAGTATCCAATTGATCGACAGCAGACAGATCAATGACCAGTGGCACAGAACGATTTTCCATTTCCAGTTCACGCATCCCCGCATCAACGAGATGGACAAACGGGCCGGTCCAGGTGCCTGATAAACTTGCAACTACTTGCTCAGGCCCCGGCACAACATCAAAATGCGCTGCGATTTTTTCGCCTTCATTGCCCGATTGTGGTTGTGTGTTCATTGTTCGCATTTCATGATACATCTGGTCTCGAAAATTATGCCGTTGCACATAACACATGCATTGCAGCAGGTCAGCAGGCTGGAAGGTTAAAAACATCAATCGCTCGATGACATTTACAACCCAATCCTGGCCGATCAAGGGACGGTTCTCGATTGCCAGAGAAAGCCGGACCGAAGCTGTTGTAATCACTTGTAAAATAATTGATACAGACGACAAAGGGCGGCAGGTTTCAGGCCGCGGTGAATGTGTTCCTTATCAGCGTTATGGTGAAACTAATGAAAGTGTTCTGACGCAAATGCAAAAGGTCGAACCTGCTGTTTGTACCGGTGTAGGCAGGGAAGGACTTGCTGAATTACTGCCAGCCGGTGCTGCACGCAACGCAATTGACTGTGCTCTTTGGGATTTATCGGCAAAACAGACCGGCACAAGTGTCGCCGCACAGATTGGTTGCCGCATGCCAAAACCGCTTGAAACCGCCTTTACGATATCAATTGATACGCCTGAAATTATGGCGCAGGCATGCGTAGCAGCATCTTGGCGATCATTGTTGAAGGTCAAGGTCGGCGGAGAAAATGATGTGGCGCGCATTCAGGCAGTGGTCCTTGCAGCGCCGGACAGCCGGATTATTCTCGATGCCAACGAGGGTTGGCGTGATGACAATATCACCGAAAACCTGGAAGCTGCAGCCAAGGCGGGGATTGTATTGATTGAACAGCCACTGCCTGCCGGCGACGACAGTCTGTTACAAAATTTACCCCATCATGTGCCAATCTGCGCTGATGAAAGCGCCCATACCACCGATGATCTTGATGCACTTGATGGGCTCTATGATGTGATCAATATTAAACTGGACAAAGCGGGCGGACTTTCCGAGGCTTTGAAACTGCGGGATAAAGCAAAATCCATGGGATTTGGCGTCATGGTGGGCTGTATGGTTTCAACGTCCTTGTCGATGGCACCGGCGGTGTTACTGGCTCAAGATGCCGAGTTTGTTGACCTTGACGGCCCGTTGTTACTTAAGAGCGATTGTGACAATGGCTTGAAATATGAAAGTGGGCTGGTCTATCCACCGGAACCGGAATTATGGGGTTGAAATTTAGCAAAAAAAATCCCGGACCTACGATAAACGTGTGGCCCGGGATCAGGTTTAAGTCAGGGGAGAAAAACTGACTTAGAGCTAAATACTCAGTTGCCAGTTATATATATTAGTATCCGCATATTAGCAAGTGTTAATCTGCAATTTCCTAATATAAAACTTTTCAGTTTTCTCGTAATTTTTCGAGTAGGTCTTCCCGAAAAATCCCGGATGCTGCGAATCAAAATGTGCCTCAATTGATGCTGCGCACAAAATTGATGAAACTGGAAGCCCAGTGATTCTGCGCGGTGTGACGTTGGTGGCAAAACCCGGCGAGTAGATTTCCCGCCACAATGCCGTCATTGCAGCCATCAATGCCGTGTCCCCGCTCAACCTTGAATGCAAAATTTGTCTTGCTGGAAAGATTGTCGATCCTGGCGAAGTGGAATTCATGGGCTGAAAAACTCCCGTCTGGCGAATTACTATCGGATAATTCCCAAGGATAATCCCTGGTTGTTTTGAGAACCGTGTAGCCTCTGCCCTGTGGTCTGGCACACATCATTGCATCGCCATCGATAATACCCACCATCTCGCGGCGCTCCCCCTGCCATGTGAGGCTGTTGCAGAGATACATTAAACCTCCACATTCAGCATAGGCAGGCATGCCATTTTGCAGTTTGGTGTTTATGTCCTGCCGCATCGACTGAT
>QIIJ01000196.1 GCA_003232595.1 Aurantimonadaceae bacterium
AACTGGCCTCGCCATTATATACCAGCGGCAGAAAAGCGCTGCCAATCCAGAGCACTGCAAACCCCAAAAGGGCTGCACCAATACCGATTATCGTGGTTTTACGGCTTCCAGACATGGCCGCTTCTATTGGTACAATAATAAGCCATATCAAGATTGCAGAATGCAGGCTGCCAGATATCATGCTCAGAAAAACAGTAAATCCACTGAACAATATCAACGAACTCCTGATCCCCAGTTCCAGCTTTCCGGTGTGTGATACGAGAACTGCGGAAAATATCGGCGACGCCAGCCACATAAATGTTGCAACTTCAATTGCTGTGACATTGCGAAAAATCGCCAACCACATCGGTAAAACAAGCAAACCGGCCAACCCGAATGCAAGATGGACAGCAATAAAAATCGCGTGTTTCCGGGTTTTGCTTTCAGTGTCTGCAACCGAACGGTGCACCCAACCAGACGCAACATCCATTGCCAGCGATTTGTTTGTTTTGGTACGCAATACTAAACCTCACTCGCACCTTGACTGTGCAGCATGAGGTTAATTTCCCACAGCAGTTTTAATGGATAACTAAAGCACACGAACGAAGCTCGGATTTTTTGGAAAACCGGTCCAATTTGCAATAATCCCGGCTGGATTCACCAAACAGGGTAAACAATCTATTAACAACTTCCACATTCGAGATGCCTGGTAACCGGCAGCGAATAAACAAATTCAAATTACTTTCAACGGATAACAAGGAGTATGAGCATCGATGTGCAACAATCTGGTTTGAATTATTAAGCGACCAAAAAATCACAATGAACAATTTAATTCAAATTTTCATAAAACTGACATTTTGCTTTCCACTGAATATTTCCATGTAAAGCCTATAGTGGACGTTGGTATCGGGGAATTAAGGGACGAGGAACCATGTTTCTCATAAGAACAGCTTTCTGGTTGTCATTGGTCATTATGTTTTTGCCAGCTGGCAACAATGATGGCGACAGCGAAGTTAATTCGGTCAGCGCCTTTGAGGCATATTTTGCCGCTCAGGCGACGTTTGGAGATCTCTCCAAATTTTGCGAAAGAAATACAAGTACCTGCGAGACGGGGAGCGCCATCATTTCAACTTTTGGTCAAAAAGCCCGGTACGGAGCACGGATGGTATTTGAATATCTCGATATCAAATTTGGCGAAAGTGAGCAGGCCACTGTCGAAAAGACAACGGGTGCCGATAATTCCTGACGGCCAATGCCAAACCTGCCAAAGAATTCGAATATAATCAACCACCAAAGACTTCGCGGTGCTTTCAACCTGCCGATCGGTTCTCTATACAGGCATGTGATAACACTTACGCGAGGGCTATAATGGCTGAAGTCAAACACCGCCAGATGTCGATCGATGAAATTCTTGAGGATTTCTCATATCTGGATGATTGGGATGATCGTTATCGCTATTTGATTGAGCTTGGGAAAACCCTGGAGCCAATGAGCGAAGACCAACACAATATGAATACAAAGGTTCAGGGCTGCGTCAGTCAGGTCTGGATTTCGTCTTCTGTTGTTCCAGGTGACCCGCCTGTGCTTCATTTTATCGGTGATTCCGATGCCCACATCGTACGCGGGCTGGTGGCAATTTCTCTTGCGCTTTATTCCAACCAGCCGGCCCGTAAAATTCTTGATATCGATGCGTTTGAGGTGTTTTCGGAAATTGGCCTGCAGGAGCATTTGACACCGCAACGCTCCAACGGGCTACGGGCCATGATTGAGCGTATCAAGCGGGATGCAGTCCAGGCGAATGACGGCCAGGGTTAAAATTGCGTTCTCTATGGCAGTGGCGCCAAAAACCCGGCCGGGCGATATTCCTTGGCACCCCAGTGTCGGGTTGACGAAGTTCGCCGACCGCATGCTTGTAATCCGTAGTGCCTGGCAAGAATTGACAGGCCGGTTTTCAACATCAGCTTGGCTGAACGGGGCGGCCATTTTCGTTCCCTTTCAACCAGTTCAAGTCCCTTAACGAAGCAACAAACATCAACCATGACACCAGTCAGTTCCGGCCCCAGGGCATTGAGTGCGCTCTCAAAACGCCGCCGGGCCGCAAGTGCTGTGTCCGTTAAGTCCTGCATGCCGTTATTTGAACCACTGCCGCCAATCGACGTGGTGCTCCAGTTTGAAGTCAATTGCTTAACAAGCTGGCCCCGGGAGAAGTCACCTCGTAATTTCTCTCCTGCCTGGAAGCTGGTTTCATCAAGGTAAGGCTCACCACCAGAACCCACTCGATATCGCAATCTGGAGAGCGGAGACTCCGCATGGTTGTACCTGTGCCGGGTCAGATGCCCATTGTAAGCAATCGTTTTTTCACCCACCTGTTGATGCTGTTCCTGAAATTCGTCCACCTGCGACAACAACCGACGAAGACATGCTTTGCCTGTTGCGCTGGTTGACCAGTGGTTATTAGTGCTGGTCAATAGGTCATCACCAACCAGTAGTTCAAGTTCGAAGCTGGTGATTTTAAGCGATGTGGAATTGGAGCGAACCAGTTTTTGAATTGTTGCTTCCCCCTTACCGGTACTTCTTTCCAGCACAGCGCCAGAGACACAGAACTTCAATATCGAAATCAGCCGTTTTTTCCTGATGGATTTCATTATACTCACGCCAATCCTCCAACATTGCGGCTGATCAACAGCCTTTGAATTTCAGGCGTCTCCGGCATGGCCGCATCGAATAAATACTCCAGCCGGATCAGGTGATCATCAAAACCGGCATCTTCACGCTTATCCTCAATCACCATGCAGGCATGAGCTACTGTGCTTCGATCTTTTCTGAAAAATTTGCCAACATCCGAGTATGGGATGCCAAATTTTGTATGAGCCAGATACATGGCGATCTGTCGGGCAAAGGTAATTTTTAAGGAAGAACGACCCGGCGATTGCAGCATGTTGACCGTCAGGTTGTTTACAGCGCAAATGGCGGCAACAGTAAGACGGCAGGCATAGTTTCTTGTTTCCGTCGGACACGGTTGTGGTACTTCCAGCGCCTTGTCGACCATGGCAGGAATAACCAATCCCCGGCCTGTTACCCGGGTATGGTTATCTGGTGACCTGATAATTATCTGATTGCCCATTCAACACCTTTCTTTCAGAAATAAACATATAACAGGATTTTATTCCTATTTCTAGGGTTATTCTGATGCATCAGGTGTTTTTTTACTGCAGCACAATGGTTTTCTGTGTAACAATATTGTTAAATGGTGTTTATTGGGATAATAATAAATGTACTTTGACCGGTTATGCAATAACTCCATTATTTGGAGATTCCATGACATAAATTACAGCACAAGATTTTCGTCAAATAAAGATCAACCTGACTTTGTTAATCAGCGGAAGCAGGCTCAGGCGTGCCGCCTTGTTTACCATAGAGGTACGCATTTGTTATTTATCTTTTGTTAACCACCCAAAAAAGCTAATGTGGCTGGAACATTACCGGAGTAGAATGAGTATAATGACCAATTCGCCAAGCCTGTCGGACAAACTGGAACTGCCCTGCGGGGCCATACTATCAAACAGAATTGGCAAGGCCGCGATGACAGAAGGTCTGGCTGATGGCCACAATACTGCCAATGAGCGGTTTGTTCGACTTTATCAACGCTGGGGAGAAGGCGGGGCAGGTTTGTTGATCACCGGCAATGTTTTGGTTGATCGCTGGCATCTGGAACGTGGTGGCAATCTGGCAATAGTCGGCGAGCAATCAAATACATCACTGGCAATGCTTGCTGATATTGCCAGTGCAGCCAAAACTCATGGTTCGGCAATCTGGATGCAGCTAAACCATGCGGGACGCCAGACACAGAAAATGGTCAACAAGCACCCTAAGGCGCCGTCTGATGTGGGTTTGAAAATGGGCAACGGGCGCTTTGGAAAACCGACGCCGCTTTCGAAAGATGAAATCGATAATACGATTGAGGCCTTCGTTCACGCTGCCCGAATTGCTGAACAGACCGGGTTTGACGGGGTTCAAATTCATGCGGCACACGGATATCTTGTATCGCAATTTCTTTCCCCCCTCTCCAACCAGCGCAACGATGTCTGGGGCGGGTCGCTGGAAAACAGAGCGAAGTTCCTGCTGAACATAATACAACGGACGAGAAAAGCCGTCTCACCTGGATTTGCTGTTGCAGTAAAACTCAATTCATCTGATTTTCAACAAGGTGGGTTTTCGCAGGAGGACAGCGCCAGGGTTGCCAATTGGCTCGAAGACGTTGGTGTTGATCTGATCGAAGTCTCAGGCGGCAATTATGAGCAACCGCGAATGATCGATTTCAACCGCAAAGATCCGCTGGCTGCAAATAAACGCCAAAGCACCCTTAAAAGGGAAGCCTATTTCCTGGACTTTGTCCCTCTGATGCGTCGCTCCACCAAACTTCCGGTGATGGTAACGGGTGGATTCAGGACCGTTTCGGCAATGAAAACAGCGCTTGAAGAAGACGGTGTCGACATGATTGGCCTCGGGCGGCCCATGGTGCTTGATCCGATGGTTGCAGGCAAAATTCTTGCCGGTAAAATCGAAAAACTGATCAGCCGTGATGATGATCTGATTATTGGCACAGGTCTTATGGGCCCGAAATCGCCTATCAGCTTTCTGCGTGATCTTAATGCCTGGGGTGCACTTGGCTGGTATTATGAACATATCTACAGCCTTGCCGATGGCAAGAAACCCGACACAAACCTCAGCCCATTCAAGGCGCTTCTGGCCTATGACAAAACTGAAGGAAAAGCCGCAAAGGCACTCATTCGCTGAATAGTCGGCGAATTTTTACTATCACTGAAAGGATTGGTTAACTCTGATTTGCAATCAGACAGGCTGATTAATCCACATTTCATCGATATTGCACATGGTACATCTGGACCAAAACAAGGAACAGGGCCGTGGACAGCACACAAATTGACAATACAAATCGATTTTCACCCAACACCGCTGATGTCGAAACAAACCGGGTTTTCACCAGTCGCAGGATGATCTGGATGGCGTCATTCGCATTGTTCAGTCTGGGTGTGTTTGTGTTTTCACCTGGTGTTCCAGCGGCAATTGCGCTTGCGATTGTTTTTTCTGTGATATGTTATTTTGATGCAGGCCACCTTGCCGCAAATCAGGGGCTGAACAGGTTGCAGATATCTGCAATATTCGGTCCATTGCTGGCGGCTGTTTTGCTATGGATAGCCGTATTGTCAGGCACAGCATTTGTCGATGCTTTTAGCATTTCCGGGGCGCCATCCACAGTAATTGCTGCTTCACTTATATCACTTGTATGTTTTGGTGTGCTGGTTGTGACGGAAAGCGCGCTGACTGCTGCTGTGATATTTGCAACCACCCGCAATCATGACGGTGCTACCAAAACTGCATGGTCTCTCGATCAGAAATTTGCCGGCTTCTTTGGAGAAACCCGCTAGGATCAGGCTATACCGTCAAGATCCCTCAATACAGCAGCCGGAGAAAAATCGCGGTATTCGTCTGGCTGGTCGGTACGATTGATCCACAGGGTTCTAAAGCCGAATTCAACGGCTGCCGCCACATCCCATCGGTTGGATGACTGGTAGGATATTTCGCTGGCATCAAGATCAAACTCGCCGGTCACCATTTCATAGACCACCCGGTTAGCCTTGAATGTAGATATCCTGTCTACAGAAATTACGGCATCAAGCAACGCATCAAGTCCTGCAGATTTAACGGCCGCTTCAAGCATGTCGCTTGAGCCGTTCGACAGGATGGCAAG
>QIIJ01000256.1 GCA_003232595.1 Aurantimonadaceae bacterium
GGGGGAGGTGGGAATCTGCACCTGTCGCGATTAATCGACTTAAACCGGACAGTAGTGTGACAAGCACAGGAATGACGAGGATGTTGAGTGAAAATTCGTTTTCTTGTCCCGAGTTGGCGTTATTTACTTCATGGCCTTGTCGACTGCCTTCAACTCATCCAGCTTCGGCATCGATATGGTGGAATAACCGGAATCGACATAATGAATTTCACCGGTAACACCGGATGAAAGATTCGACAGGAGATAGAGCGCTGAATTGCCGACCTCATCTATATTGACAGTACGTCGCAAGGGTGCATTGCGTTTTTGATAGTTAAACATCAGCCGCGCATCGGCAATGCCAGCGCCTGCAAGGGTGCGAACCGGGCCTGCGGAAATGGCATTGACGCGAATATTGTCAGGGCCAAAATCTGTGGCAAGATATCGTACACTAGCTTCCAGCGCCGCCTTGGCCACGCCCATGACATTGTAATTTGGCATAACCCGCATGGACCCGCCATAGGTGAGGGTCAGCATGGCACCGCCCTCGTTCATCATTACGGCCGCCCGTTTGGCAATTTCGGTAAAAGAGAAACAGGAGATAACCATGGTACGGGAAAAATTCTCCCGGCTTGTATCGGCGTATTGCCCTTTTAATTCATTGCGGTCTGAAAAACCGATCGCATGGACGACAAAGTCGATTGATTCCCATTCATCTGCGAGTTTTTCAAACACCGCATCGACAGTGGCAATATCTTCCACATCGCAAGGTAAAAGCAGCTCAGAGCCGACGGACTCCGCCAACGGTTTTACCCGCTTGCCAAAGGCATCACCCTGATAGGTGAAGGCCAGTTTGGCACCTTCGGCTGAAAGTTTTTTAGCAATTCCCCAGGCAATGGAATGGTCATTAGCCACTCCCATGACAAGCCCGCGCTTGCCTTTCATCAAATTGCTCATGGAGTATCCTTAACTACCATACCGCTGGAAAACCAGCGAGGCGTTGGTGCCGCCAAAACCGAAACCGTTGGACATTACACAATTGAGTTCCGCATTATCGACGCGCTCGCGAACAATCGGCATATCGGCAAATTCGGGATCGATTTCCGTAATATGCGCCGATTTGCAAATGAAGTTGTTGTTCATCATCAACAAAGAATAAACTGCCTCATGGCCCCCGGTTGCCCCTTGCGAATGGCCGGTAAGGGATTTTGTCGCCGAAATAGGTGGGATATTGTTACCAAATACCTTTCGAATAGCCTCAATCTCCTTGAGATCTCCGATTGGTGTGGCTGTCGCATGGGGATTGATATAGTCAACCGGAAGTGTAGCGGTTTCAAGCGCCATCCGCATGCAGCGCATTGCCCCTTCGCCTGAGGGTGCAACCATATTGTCGCCATCGGATGTATTGCCGTAGCCGGTTATTTCTCCGTAAATCGTCGCGCCGCGTGCCTTGGCATGTTCGAGTTCTTCCAGGACCAGCACACCCGCGCCACCGGCAATAACAAAACCATCGCGGCTCACATCAAAGGCGCGCGAGGCTGTAGCCGGTGTGTCATTATATCTGGATGACATTGCCCCCATGGCATCAAAAAGAGCCGCCATGGTCCAGTCCAGATCTTCAGAGCCACCACAGAAAATCACGTCCTGTTTGCCGATCTGAATGGTCTCATAGGCATTGCCGATACAATGATTTGAGGTGGCACAGGCGGACGAGATCGAATAGTTGACGCCCTTGATATGGAACTGGGTTGCAAGCACCGCTGAAGCCGTAGAACTCATCGCTTTTGGCACAGCCGTCGGCCCGATACGCTTTGGGGAGCCGGTATCTATGGTTTTTTGGGCCGCTTCGACGATTGTTTTGGTGGAAGGTCCGCCGGAACCCATGATTATGCCGGTGCGCGGATTGACCACATCACTTTCTTCAAGTCCTGAATCCTCAATCGCCTGCTGCATGGCAATATAGTTCCACGCGGTTCCCTTGCTCATGAATCTGGCAGTGCGGCGGTCGAGAACCTCGAACGGATCTAGTTTTGGAGCGCCGTAAACCTGACTGCGAAAACCATGTTCAATAAAATCCGGCGCTGTCACAATGCCTGACTTCGCATCTTTCAAAGATTGAAGAACCTCTTTAACATCATTTCCAATCGGGGAAACGATGCCCATGCCTGATACAACTACCCGCTTCATTTAGACATCCCTTGCAGAAACTCCTGTGTCCAGATTATTGATATAGACAGTGCGGACAGCATATGCCAGCCATCCCGGGTTACTCAATTTCAAATACTGATCAAAATGTTGCAGGCCGGTTTGTTTGGATTATCATCACTTAAACAGCCCGACCCGCAGGTTTTTGGCGGTAAACACAATTTCGCCATCAGCCTTGACCCAACCATCGGCTGTGCCCAGAACCAGACGACCACGCATCACCCGTTTAAAATCTATGCCAAATTCAACCAGCTTTGTTTCAGGTGTCACCATGCCCTTGAATTTAACTTCTCCGGTGGCGATTGCACGGCCCTTGCCGGGTTCGCCAAGCCACCCAAGATAAAACCCTGTTGCCTGCCAAAGCGCATCAAGCCCGAGACATCCCGGCATTACCGGGTCACCCTGAAAATGACAGGGGAAAAACCAAAGATCATCGGTTATATCAAACTCTGCCCGGATATGGCCTTTGCCAAATTCACCACCACCTTCGGAAATCTCGGTTATCCGATGCAACATCAGCATCGGCGGCAAGGGCAACTGCGCATTGCCCGGCCCGAATAATTCGCCCCGTCCGCAAGATAATATCTCATCATAGGTATAACTGGACTTCTGTTTACCCATTGTCGACTTCCCTGGTTTTCAAACGCATTGTCACTTTGTGCTGCTTTTTCCGCACACAAATTTTTCTAGATTACTTCTTGATATAATGGAACCGGTAAGAATATTTTTTGCAAAATCGGGTTTGATGATCCTGCGATTACCAAATTGCTCAATTTGAATTTATCACTGGTCAACTTGCGAATTGTTTGCACTTGTCCTATCTAGGAGTAAGAGTCAATATTCATGCAGGACTGTTACCTGAACGGCCCTGTTCCTGGAGCATCACGCACTGAGTAAAGCGCCATGTCAAATCCGGTAAATCCACTACAATTTTTGTCTGAAACAGACAATCAGGCCTGTTTTGGCAGCGCCAGCTCGCAAGTCAGCGAATTACTGCGCAATGCCAAACTTCGTCCGACCAGGCAACGGGTGGCACTAGCCAATTTGCTCTATTCAAAGGGTAAGAGGCATATTTCAGCCGAGCAGCTGCACGAAGAGGCGCTGGCTGCAAATGTACCGGTATCGCTTGCGACAATTTATAATACGCTGCACCAGTTCAAGGAAGCCGGACTTCTTCTGGCCGTGGCAATTGACTCCTCCAAGACCTATTTCGATACCAATATCAATCACCACCACCACTTTTTTGTGGAAGAAGAAAACCGGGTTGTTGATGTGCCTTCAGATCAGGTCAGTTTTGGACAGTTGCCGGAACCGCCGGAAGGCATGGAAATTTCACGAATTGATGTGGTTGTGCGCCTGCGCAAGAAAAGCTGATTGTTGCCACTGGTCAGCCCTTGAATTTTTCGTCCGGATAAGCACCCCACAGGCGGAGCTGCTCAATATTTACGATTGAATTGCCGATCTTGATTTCACACCATTTTCCGCCACATCTGACAATCTCGACTACAACTCCCGGCTGAAATCTTGCAACCGCGTTGGAGGATATCGACTGTCTGGCATAGGCTTTTGTATAATTCTCTTCATCATCCGCCGCCGCGTTACCATCCTTTGACAAGACAATGGCAGTCCGCTTGCCGGACAGCAGTGAATGAAACACCCAGCCGACAGTGCCTTCTGAATCGCGAATTTGACGCCAGCGATCGAATTCCTGGATAATTTCGACAGGCAGACCGCGCCTGACATAGAGCCACTGGATTGCATATTCACGACCCGGGCCGACCCGCATTTTAACCTTGTTGGATTTCAGGCTGATAAAACGGGGGAGCGGAAGTCCGGTCACCTTCCCCAGAGACTGGGCAAATCCAAACTGCGCTCCGGCCAATAACACGGCAACGGCAATGATAACTGAGAATTTCTTCATTAATCGATCTCTGACGTGGACGGCGGGGCTGAATTATTGTCAGTCCCTGCCGGTAAAGTTGGTTTTTCTTTGTGTTAACGCCTGAACCTGATAGAAAACCCCCCAGCACGCAACAGTTTGGAGTGTCGCCGTTTATGGTTAAAGAGCCCTCAACGGAACAGTCAAAAGGCAAATTCGGCATGAACAATACGAAACCCCTGGTGATTATTACCCGCAAACTGCCCGAAGTTGTGGAAACCAGGATGTGCGAACTGTTTGATACAAGGTTGAATCTCAATGACGCTCCTATGTCAAACAGTGATCTTGTTGCGGCGGTTAAAGAAGCTGATGTGCTGGTGCCGACAATATCGGACAAGATTGATGCTGATCTGCTTAAGCAGGCGGGTGATCAGTTAAAGCTGATTGCAAATTTCGGCAATGGTGTCGACAATATCGACGTTGAGGTGGCGGCAACAAAAAACATCACGGTTACCAACACACCCAGCGTATTGACTGAAGATACCGCCGACATGACCATGGCGCTCATTCTTGCCGTGCCGCGCAGGCTGGTGGAGGGAGCCGAAATACTGAATGGTCCCAAGGTCTGGAATGGCTGGTCTCCGACATGGATGCTGGGCCAGAGAATTTTTGGCAAGCGACTGGGTGTTCTTGGTATGGGACGGATTGGTACTGCGGTTGCCCGTCGTGCCAAGGCCTGCGGGCTGTCGATCCACTATCACAATCGCCAGCGCATTCAACAATCGGTGGAAGATGAGTTGGAGGCCACCTATTGGGAAAGCCTTGATCAGATGCTGGCGCGCATGGACATCATTTCCGTAAACTGCCCCTCAACACCGGCGACCTATCATCTTTTATCCAAAAGGCGGATTAAACTGATGCGTCCGGGGGCTTATCTGGTCAATACAGCGCGCGGCGATATCATCGATGAGGATGCGCTGATTGTAGCACTTGAATCGGGCTCTCTTGCCGGAGCGGCGCTTGATGTTTTCCAGCACCAGCCTGCGGCCAATCCAAAACTTCTGAAACTTGCAGAAGAAGACCGCATTGTGCTGCTGCCCCATATGGGTTCTGCCACTATTGAGGGACGAA
Organism: Aurantimonadaceae bacterium; assembly: GCA_003232595.1. Classification (GTDB taxonomy): domain Bacteria; phylum Pseudomonadota; class Alphaproteobacteria; order Rhizobiales; family Rhizobiaceae; genus SZUA-100. Next base: position 5,195 of record QIIJ01000256.1, read on the forward strand.
TTGAGATGGGCGAAAAAGTGATCATCAACATCAAGATGTCCATGGACGGTCACCGACCACCTGACCGGGTATTGCCTAATCTTGGCTGATACCAATTCGACTGTAACGAATGCGTTCGAACCTTGCGGCAAGGGAATCATACAACAATAGTGTGCCAACCAGGCTTTCGCCGGTGCCGGTCAACTCCTTTAACACCTCCAGCGCCTGCATTGAGCCTATGACCCCGGTCAATGCGCCGAGAATACCTGCTTCTGCACATCCTGGCAGCAGTCCATCGGGTGGTTTTGTCGGGAAAATATCAGAATAACGAGGATTTGGATTGCCATCTTTGCCAGTTTCAAACGGCCTTAAGGTTGTAATTGAACCGTCAAAACGGCCAACCGCTGCCGTGACCAGCGGCACCGACTGTTTTTCGCACACTTCAGCTGCAAGATAACGGGTGGCAAAATTGTCCGACCCGTCCGCGACAATGTCATAGCGGCTGACAATATCATCGGCATTTTTCGGGTCCAGCCGGAATGCATCTCAACGGTTACATGGGGGTTTATCCTGTTGATTGTTCTGGCGCTGCTTGCCGTCTTGGGGTCTCCCACCGAATTTGTGTCATGGATGATCTGGCGCTGGAGATTGGCAAGAGAGACCACGTCATCATCAATAATACCAATCGTGCCAACGCCTGCAGCCGCCAGATACATGGCAACCGGGCTGCCAAGCCCGCCGGCACCAACAACCAGTGCTTTTGAGGTTTTGAGTTTCTGCTGGCCCGGCCCGCCAATTTCTCGCAACACCAGATGGCGGGCATAGCGTTCGAGTTCCTGCGGTGACAG
>QIIJ01000105.1 GCA_003232595.1 Aurantimonadaceae bacterium
CTAACGTGGAACAGCAAGTTAATGCACAAAGCAGACGTCAATCGGGTGGATTAAACACCCGCCGAAAAGGGACGGTCCACCATCTCCACGCATTCCCCAGAAACGCTAAAAGCAAATGCTAACTTTTGCCGTGTTAAGCCAATGACGAAACGCGGTTTTACCAGAGGGAGTGAATTTTATTATTCTCGTATTATCCATGAGGCGCGCCCATTTTTTCTCAAATAGTACATGGGCGTCGACATCGACGACGCCCATACTCTAGCGCAGAAGACCGAAATCTGTCAGCCATTAGGCACCAGCCGATCCTAGGCTGGCACCAGCTATTCGGTGGACTGCGGACTGACCAGCAGGTTCCTCTGATCAGCCTTTAACTGGCCTCGACCCATCGATTGCCAATCGTTCGTGAGAAAGCGTGACGTTCAAATTGCGATTAATCGCAAAGGGTTCCTCCACCTAAGCTTTCATTAAGCCCCTCGATGTTCGAGTCGCCTCTCCCAGGGCTTACCAGTCGGTCGTATGTTGGCTTGCTAACGTCTGCGAGTTTCGTATTAAGTGCATCGCTCGCGCCGCTGCCGTCGAGTATCCAGATACAACGAGGTTTAGTTGCCGGCAGTTCTAATTGAAATTTGGGCTGGTCATTGAAGTTGCCTTTACCGTCTGAGATCTTAACGGTGATTTCGCAACCACGTGCGGTAGCAATGTCGGTCTTGCCATCATTGTTGAAATCATGTGCCCATGTATAGGCAGCATCTCCCCAAACATTCGATATGCTGCCGTTAACCACAGAGAAACCGGAGCCGTTTGAAAAAGCCACGGAAGTCCGCGCTCCCGAAGCAGATAAGATGTCAGTCCGACCATCTCCATTGAAATCACCTGCCCAAGAATATCCTGGCGCACCCCAAGCGACCGACGCAGTCCATTGGGCATTGGAAAAAGCTTTGCCAGATGAAAGGCTCATATAAACCGTTGAGCCATAAGCAGATGCAATGTCTGCCTTTCCATTGCCATCAAAATCCCCAGAGAACGTATAGGCGGCATCGCCCCAGTAGCCAGCCACATTCCAAACCTGACTAACAAACCCAGATGAACGATCGAGTTCGCTGACGTGCACTGTCACTTTGTTTCCGCTGGCCGTAGCAATGTCAGTTACACCATCGCCGTCGAAATCATTGGCCCAAGTGTAGCCTGGCAATCCCCATGTTCCGGAAACTTGATGATAGCCGCCTCCCCATACCGGATAATGCCCACGGACCATAATCTTGTTGCCGTGACCACTGGCCATAATAGGCCGCCCGGTGCCGCGGAAGTCGCCTACCCAATAATAACCCTGGGCAGCGGATCGATAAGCGAAACGTGCATATTTGCCTGTTATACCTCTGGTTTTGGGAATTGGGTATTCTAAAAATAAAGGCCCATCGCCAACTACGATTACTGTCTTTCCGTTATAATTGAAAGGCCAGCTGTAGCCGGGAGCGCCCATGTTGCATTGTTTGGTATTGAGCGTGTAATAATAAGCTTGGCCACTACTAAGACCGCTTTGCGCGGCTACGAGGCTAGACGATTGGAGGGCCACCATGCTCACGATCCCAGCCCCGAGTGATAATCTTCCTACTTTGCAAATATTCATCCTACTCACCCTTTCTTTTTTGATTAATTGATGCCCAACGCTGAGGCGCTTCGGGCTAATGGATTTACTCCAGCTGAATAATTTGAACGGCCAGGCCTGAACCACGGTTTCCTGCCGAAAGCGGTCAATTGGCGAATTGCCAACTATCTTTTTAGAGCTGGACATCTACTTGACTTCGACGATCTCATAAAGGTCGAATGGTTCGGTGTTCAGATCTGGCGCATACTGTACAACTCTATGTGTGAGATCGAGCACAATAAGTATACCGCGAGATTCATCGAAGAGGTATATGCGATCTTCATTTCGATCCATTTCCTCAAAAGTGAAGCGTTTTTCGCCGGCCGAAGACACCTCGTACCATACGCTGCCGCTATCATGGCTGAAGGCACCGCCGTCAGAGGTTTCAACATAGCTCGCACTCGTTAAAACGGATTCGCTGTCAACTGACTTATATTCAGGTGATGGCGTTTCCATGTCTTCGGGGTTAATCTTCGGTGTTATATCCGTTTTTTGAGAAGACGGCTTTATCTCCTCGGATTCTTGCTTTGGCGCTGGATCGTTCTTAGGCGAAGGCGGGAGAGTGATTAGCTTTGCTTCACGCTGCTCTTCTGGCGTACCGAGCTCTTCAAGGGGCGAGCCCGCTTCACAATTCGAAACCGGTTCCCATGAGGCATTGTCATTCGTGTAGACAACGCCTTCAAAACTTCCGCTAAACGTCTTTTCACGGACAATGTTGTCGCGGTCATTGTTTTGAAAATGCGCCATCGTGTAAGTAAAAGGAATATTAAGCGCCTTTTTCGATACCACGAATTTCGTCTGGATTTTCTTTCCTGGTGGAACTTTGGTTGTAATAGAGTCTTTTAACATTTTTTCTTTTGAATGTTCTTGCCCTTCGCTTTCGCTAAAGGACTGACCAAAAGAAGCAGAATAGCTCGCCTCGCCAATGCCTTCGACACCGAAAGAGTATGCCGCTTCAATACCCCATTGGGTCGTTGTCTCAAAACTCCATGAGGCTGTTTCGGTGACAGTCTGCGAAAATTCCTTGTTCACTTCCTGTTCGACGCTTGTCTTATTGTTAAAGCATTGCCACCCAATTCGCTCTATCGGTGCAAGTGCAAGCTGATCTTTTATGGCCCGTTGATCGTATTTTACATCCTTGATGAGATAGGGCAATCCGAAGGCAAAGCTCAATTGATTGATGGCGTCGCCGACGCGACCCTCAATATAGGCTAGTGCACCGCCGCCATTGCTTCTTTCTGTTCGCTCTATGCCGCCAAGACCGCCATAATGTTTTAACCATTTACCGTCGACTTGAAACTGGATGCCGTCAATCCAGTTTCCTTGACGCACCCTGACAGCTGTCACTTTTTGACCATCTTGAATTTCCACGTCATCGCAAGAGCCCCCGTTGCCGCCGATTTTCTTTCCTTGCTTGAGGCCATAGGAAACCTGAAGTGAATCTAGTCGGTCTCCATGGCAGACGCGAATAGCGGTAATCGGTCCGGACTCAAATATTGCCCGTTCCTCTTTCACGGCCACGCCGCCATTGCCGCCGATAACAATCGTTTCGTCGATCTTTAATTCATCGGCCGGTGTTGGGGTATTCGCAATTGCCGCCGTACTCGTTGCCCCTATTAATAACGCTACACAAGTCAGTCCGTATGTTTTCTGCATTTTTCTCTCCAGTCAGAATGAAAGCGATTTATTGAATTCGTGTAATAAGAGGTGTCGATCGATGAGCGCCGTTTAGTGGTAGTCGACAGTCATGATTCAAGTGTACGTTCCGAGATTTTCGGTCTCTGTGATTTGCTCGTTGAAGCATCAGCTTGATTGCTTTTGGCGCTAAGTTTCCCGAGCGCCAAATCCTTGATCGGTATGTGCTGCCATCGCCAAGCGGGCAACGGCACAACCTGTGACCAGAATGGGATATCTTGAAGGTGTTCTGCGCATTGCGTTCTGCACATTGCGGCACCTTGGCATCTCTGCGGCACTTTGGCATCTCTCTGAATTTTCTTACGCTACCAATTGGAGCCGATTTGTACCGTTAGTCCCGATGACGGTATGATTTCTTTCAAATGAAAAAATGAGGGCGTTGAATCTGCTCAGATATTTCGCGTTTTTAACATTCATTGTTACAACTAATATTGTTCTGTAGTTTAAAATCTGTACGGATCCCTCTCGGGGAATGGGTCTCAATAGAGGGTAAAATGAAAAAAAAACGCCATTTCCAACTTGGTACGTTTAGGGTTGAACCGACGCGCAATGTTGTCCTTCTTGACGATCAATCATTTTCGATTGAGCCACGAATCATGGATGTTTTGTGCCTTCTAGCGGAGACACCGGGCGAGGTTGTTGCACGCGACGATTTGATTAGTGAAATTTGGAATGTGCAGCACGGGGCCGATGAAAGCGTAACGCGTGCGATATCAGTGTTACGGCGCACATTTCGCGAGGCAGGCGTTACCGAGCCTTACATTGAAACGGTGCCAAAACGCGGCTACCGACTGGCCGCGCCAGTTCAATATATTGCCGGCGCTAATCCAGAGATCGGCATTAAAAACGACCGCGCAAGTTCATTCACTGAAAAAGTCGATGTGACAGCTGTCGCTTTTGAGAACAGCCACGTTCAGGTAACGCCGACGCAATCTAACACGCTTCGCTTTGTTGGACTTGCGATTGTTGCAATGGGCGTATTGGCGTTTGCTGTATTTTCCTACAAGAACGGGAATGAACAGATACCTGGTGTGCTATCAACGGGCGATGCGGTTTCTGCCGAAGTGTCCGACTCCAGCGAGAAGCTTGAAGCGTTCCGTTTGTATCAAGAGGGACGCAATCTTTTGAACAAGCGCGGGCGAAATATTTCTCACGCGATCATTAAATTTGAAGCGGCAATCGAACTTGATCCGAGGTTTGCCCGCGCCTATGCCGGCCTAGCGACCGCCCACCTTGTTTCTGCGAGCTATTTGCGCACACCAACCGAGGTTGCTCATTCCCGCGCCCGTGAAATGGCAAAAAAGGCACTTGAATTGAATGATCAATTAAGCGAACCAGACGCGGTACTCGCGGCAATTGAGGGATTGCGAAATAACTGGAGCGAAGCGCTCGATTATCTGGATCGCGCCGAACAAAACGACCCGAACAACACCCGAGTGAAACAATGGTATAGTGAGGGTTTGTTAAATCTTGGTTTTGCAGATGCGGGGCTTGAAAAAATTGTGGCCGCTGTCGCCATCGAACCCGCCAGCGGTGTATTAAATCACGTCGCAGCAAATGCTTTCACCCTTGTCGGCGATTATGAGAGCGCTATACAATATTATGAGCGCGCCCAACAACTCGGCTTTGAAAAAGCGCGTTTGACGCGAGGGCTCATTTATTTTCACCGGGGCGAATATGCCGCTGCTGCCGAAGCATATGCGCTATATGCGCGTGAAATTGGTTTCATTGCCACCGATCGCGTTGCAGATCTGGAGCAGTTCGTGCAAAGAATAATTGCAGGTGAGATTGTGTTAAGTGAAAATCTTGAGGCATTTCCGACGCTAACTCAAGATGAGGACCTCTTAGCGATCCTGTATCTCTTCGCTGGAGACAGCGTTGAATTTCTAAAGCTTATCGAAGAGGACGTAGATAGCGACAAAGCCTGGTTCTGGATGGTATGGAGCGACTTTATTCCCGGCATACAGGAGCATCCGTATTTTGCATCATTTGTAAAAAACACTGGTCTCGTAACATATTGGCGTGATCGCGGATTCCCAAAAACCTGCAAGGTCAGTGACAACACTGAGCTTGTTTGCGCTAGCACGGTTCACGCAAGAAATGATGCTTCTGTTCTCAATGCAGTGCGTTAATGAGGCGGCGAGGTTGCTTCACAGTTTAGGTTTGGGGGCAATGTTTGAAAAAAGGTTTGCTAGTTATTCGAAAAGCTACGACGCTCTACGGAGTCTTGGGCGCTCGTTTGAAAACACCATCTAGAGACGATTCACGGTAAATTTTCGCTTGTTTGGAGTGGATGCAAAGGTGGTTCGCAACCACCTTCGC
>QIIJ01000314.1 GCA_003232595.1 Aurantimonadaceae bacterium
CCGTCAACTGGTACTTCGATCAACTTGGGAAGTTTCCGCCCACAATGGGTTAAAATGAAGAACGAAATAATTCTGACGTTGGACGCATCGACATTATAACCAGATTATGGACCGCAATTTTTACCGCCACTACCCAAATTTGGAAAATGAACCTCGAATGGAAAACTCACAGAAGTGGTCTGGGGGAAAATCTCTGTATTAATTCAAATGGGTAACCTGTATACAGAAGCAAATCAAACATGCTGTGCGAAAGATGTATGAAAATACTACGATAATCAAATTCGTCGGTAGCGGTTCAAAGTAAAGATAACTCTCACTTTATCGACACACGACGGATTTATTTGCAAAGACAACGAAAATCCAATTGCCCCATGATGCCATTCAACGCTCCAACTGAAATTTTGTTCTGAGAATCATTCAGTCAATATCTAGCTGAATTCAATCAAGTTGAATTATTGATGACCAAAATAATAGAAAACAAGAACGCCCCCAATATGCCCAAGAGGTACATTCTCAACCACTTCCCCTAAGGAGACCAAACCAAAGGAAATGACCATCGATTAAAATGGCAGGTCTGCCAGCAGTTGATCATGGCGGCGCATGAGTTTATTGATCTTTTTGTTGCGTGTGACAACCAGTCTGGTGAGGGCGCGGCTTTCGCCAGGTTTGCCTGCGGCCTCTCGCACCGCGCCCATTTCCGCAACAACCTGCTTGATTTTGGCGTCAACCTCCATCCGCCTCCGGTCTGGCTCAGAATGTAGATATGTCGGTTCTCGCGAGACATCTTCCTTAAGCTCCCGGACATGGGAAGAAGGAAGTGCCAGTGAACAAGTATCAACGTGAAATTCATCGCAAATTGTGTATTCTTCAATACGCCAAGAAGACAGGTCATGTTGCCAAGGCCTGCCGGTATTTTGCCGTAGCGTGGGCATGCTTTTTCAGATGGTGTGGAGCTTGTCAAAAATATGGTGAAGCCAACCTGATAATTGCCAATAATCTACAATTTATATTGCATGGCTTGAGACGTGAATGCAGGATGGAAATTGTGCGATAACAGTCAATCTGCCAAATCAACAGGATGTAATCAAGATGACGGATATGAAACCAACGCTTGTTATTCTCGTCGTAGGACTTTCGCCATCACTTGTCGGTTCCCACACCCCACATCTGCAAAAACTCGCTGAACAGGGCGCATCGCGTCCCCTCTCTACGGTCACTCCTGCGGTAACCTGCTCGGTTCAGTCGACGCTTGCCACCGGGTTGATGCCGTCTGAACACGGTGCTGTTGCCAATGGCTGGTATTTTCGCGACATGGCAGAAGTTCTGTTATGGCGCCAGCCCAACCAGCTTGTGCACGGCGAAAAAATTTGGGACGCCGGAAAACTTCGCAATCCCGACTTCACCTGCGCCAAGATGTTCTGGTGGTACAATATGTATGCAACCGCCGACTGGAGTGCCACGCCGCGACCAATGTATCCCGCCGATGGCCGCAAAATTCCCGACCACTACACCTGTCCGGTTGGTCTGCGCGATGAGCTGGATGCCAGACTGGGCAAATTTCCCCTGTTCAAGTTCTGGGGACCGTTGGCAGACATTACATCCAGCCGGTGGATCGCAAGGGCAACACAGCATGTCATTGACACCCGCAAGCCTACATTGGCCCTTACCTACCTTCCTCATCTTGATTACAATCTACAGCGGCTCGGACCGGATCTGAAACATCCAAAATTGCTTCAGGATCTGAAGGAAGTCGATGATCTGTGTGGCGCGATGATTGATGCTGCCGCGCGGGAGGGGCGCCAGGTCATTGTCGTATCAGAATATGGCATTACGCCGGTTACGGATGCAGTTCACATCAACCGGTACTTGCGCCGGGCGGGCCTGATTGCAGTACGTGAAGAACTGGGGCGGGATGTGTTTGACGCCGGCGCATCACCAGCATTTGCCGTTGCCGATCACCAGATTGCCCACATCTATGTGCGCTCGCCGGATCGTGTGGGTGAGGTCAAAAACCTGATTGAGTCACTCGATGGTGTTGAAAAAGTTCTGGACGAGGACGGCAAACGGGCAGCCGGTCTTGATCATGCACGCTCCGGAGAACTCATAGCCATCTCAAGTGCAGATCGCTGGTTCAGTTATTACTACTGGCTGGACGATGAAAAAGCCCCCGATTACGCCCGCACCGTCGATATTCACCGCAAACCGGGATATGACCCGGTCGAGCTGTTTGTCGATCCTGAAATACGCATTCCAGCCCTCTCCATGGGCTTCAAACTGGCAAAACGCAAACTGGGTTTCCGCAATTTGCTTGATGTTATTTCGCTGAAAGATACCAAATTGGTCAAAGGATCGCACGGGCGACTAACTGATGAAACCAAAGACGGGCCGATGGTCATCAGTTCACGCGGTGATCTGCTTGGTGAGGAAAACATTCCTGCAACCGGTTTCAAACAGCTGATACTTGATCACGTTTTCGCTTAAGTGCCCGATACGAATTTCTGGAAAACCAGCGTCAGGGCAAAACCGGCAATGGCAATTAATGCCAGCATCGGCTCTCCGGTACCTGCTATCATCAGGGCATCAAGCAGCGAAATGCCGGCAATCAGGCTGACCACCGCGCGCGGTATATCACCCTTTGCGCGGCGATTGACGAAATAAAGCGCAAACAGCACCCATCCGGTGAATAGAATCCAGAATGGCGCAATTGCTGAATCAGTCAGAATTTTTACGCCATAGTAAACAACAGGTGCTCCCAAAAACAGCAATGGCCACAGGTTTTCCACCCGGCCAAGGTTTTCCTGTTTCGCGATGTAGGTCAGTCCGATCAGGTAGGCGAGCAACCAGGTCGCCCCCAGCAATAATGGCACACCTGGCGGCGCAACAAAACTGATCCCTGCCGTCACGTATACAAGGACACGGCATATTCCCATAACCAGTGGACTGAAGGGATTGTCTTTGTGGTTACGGTTGTAGATGACGATCGCAAAAGCCAGGGCAACTCCGCTCATCGCCGGCCACAGACCAGTGCCGCCGGTAAACCCCGTACCGCTCCACAGCAGCAGTAAAACCGCCGCAACCAACATGCCAAAACCCGATTGAAAAACCAGCTTTTGGCTGATTTGGCCTGCGGGAATAGGCCTTTCGGGCCGTTCTTTGGCATCGAACTCCGCATCGTAGGCATCGTTTAAAAACATGCCACCAACATAAAACAGTGACAATGATAGAAAGACCGGAATTGTGCGGGCATCCCACAGAACGCCGCCTGCCAGCACGACCCCGGCCATGATGTTGGTCCATACCGTAGGCAGGTTGGAAACCCGGCCGAGCTTTAACAATACCTCAAGCTTCATGGCTTCAACTGGTTCTTTACCCAGTCAAGCTCCCGGGCAATATCTGCGCTGATGCCGGCGGTGCGATATTTTTGGGGAAGAATATCCCAGGTATAAGTCTCGACTTCCAAGTGTTCAGTAACAGGCGTTTTTGCGTGAATTGCCAACACATCTTTCAGGAATTGCCTTGTGGTCGCAAAAGTCTGCATTTCCTCAAGAAAAACTGGCACATGAAAATGAATACGCCATTCAGCACCTTGCGCCTTGTCAGCTTCTTTTAATGCCTCTGGAATATCCGAATACCGTTTAAGCACCCCCGCGCGGTTTTCAACGACCTGGTGCATATATACGGGCTCGTCCATCGCCAGCAATTCAGCGGCGGTCTGGGCATTAACCGAAGGAATACGCATGGCCGAACTTAGTTGAAGTTTTAATATCCGGATACCCGCCTTGTCCAATGCGTCAAGACTGGCGCCCGGATCTTCAAATTCGACGGCGGCGTGACAAACGTCATAACACACACCCAGATGACGGCGCAGCGCGTTTTTCGATTCTGTCCGGCTCAAACCTGCAAGTTGGGAAAGTCTGGTTGCCGCCCTGTCGCCAAACAGGTGATCTTCAAACAGGCAGACAGTTTCCTCAATGGTTTCAATCAGGCAGAACGGCTCCGGCTCCAGACACAAGCCAATGGTTTTTCCGGTTTTTTGGGAAATTTTTACCAGATGCGCCACATGTGCAATTATGTTGTCAACAATGGTCGAGACGATCCCTTTTGCTCCAGGCCCTTCAGCCCACGGCTTGAATGTGCCGGGAACGGTACTGATTGACCCTTGCATGCCATGCGGCAGCCATTGAGCCAGAAGGTCGGCCAGCATGTTTGTGTATTTCAGTCTTGCCGGGTCAGTCCAATCGGGCCGATAGGCCCCTTCCTTGACCGGCTGTCCATGGAAGTTTCCATAGGGAAATCCATTGAGAGTAAATATATAATAGTCGCCTTCATCAAGAAATCTTTGAAACTCCGCCAGTTTCAGCGGATCCAAAAGTGTTTTGGCTGCCGACGCGGAAAGGCGTAATCCGACACCAAACGCTGCATCAGGGGATATTTTCGCCTTGACTTCCGGCAAATGCCGCTGAAGGCCGGTAAAGACTTTCTGCCAGCTTTCGCCTGCATGAATATTGGTGCAATAGGTCAGATGACCGAGTAGCCCGTCAAGCTGCATCAAGTTTCCTGTCGTGACTTCAGCCAGGATATAGACTGTCGAACAAGATCATTGTCCATTTCATTGACTTCAACACCGGTGCCGATACCGGACAACAGGGTAATGGTCAGTTCGCCGCCGAGATGCTCACGAAAATCGCACAATCCATTTAACACTTCAAGCTGGCCGTCACGATTAACTGCTTCAATCGCCGAATGCCACAGCTTGAATCCAAGAAACTCCAGCAGGAAACAAATCCGGTCTTCCTCCCCGGCGTCCAGCAAACCGCACAGCACAGAATAGCGGCAATCGAGTGCAATGCCAATTGCCACAGCTTCCCCGTGGCGCAGGTGATAGCGTGTCATGATCTCAAGTTTGTGCGCTGAATCCAGCGGTCGCGCACTGCCCGTTTCGAAAGGATCACCACAATGGCCGATCTGGTGCATGTGCAGTTCAGCGCATTGACGAATCATCTGCGCCATTGCTGTTTTTTCAAATGTCGCCAGCCTGTCTGCATTCTGCTCCAGCCAGTGGAAAAATTCCCGGTTGCGGATGAGTGAAACCTTGACCGCTTCGGCCAGGCCAGAAATCTTGTCCCGGTCCTCCAGGTGTTGGATAAATGCGATGTCGTTGAGGACCGCAAACGGTGGCGCGAACGTGCCAACATAGTTTTTTGCCCCATAAAAATTGACACCGTTTTTAACACCGACCCCGGAATCATTTTGCGACAATACTGTCGTTGGAATTCGGATGTGTCGCACGCCGCGATGGGTTGTCGCGGCAACCAATCCCACTGCATCCAGCACGGCGCCGCCGCCGATGGCAATGGCATAGGAATGACGGTCAATACGATTGTCATACAATGTCTGTTGCATCTGTTCGACAAAATGCAGATCGGACTTTATCTTCTCGCCGCCGGGAATAAGAACCGGATTGCTCACCAGATCAAAATATTGTTTGTGGTGAGCGGCATATGCCTTGATATCATCAACCAGACGGGGCAGGGTACGCGCCAGTCCGTCATCAAGAAAGATAACCGCCCGGTGGGTTTTTTTAGCCTCCAGACGGCACAGGGCATCAACAAGCGTCGGATTTTCAGGGTCAAACAGGTTTTCGGTAAAACTGACCGGGAACTCAAACGGCACGGAAAAACGCTGCATCAGCGTTGTTGTTCTATGCGGTGAATGGACATCCTGATTTGCCATGATCAATTATACTCTACCAAACAACGTTCATAATAAATGCGGCGGGCTTAACTTCCGCCGTTTATCAGGGTGAAAACTTCCCGCTCATTATCCAGGCGACCAGAGTCATGCGTTCCTCGAGAGTATATACATCTTTCCAGGGCGGCATCTTCCTGAAACCCTTGGTAATACGCTTGTAGACAAAATCCGGCTTGTAGCGTTTGGGTTTAAGTTTAGTGCCTTTACCGGGGTAGGACTTGGCGCCATGGCAAAGAGCACATTGCCCGACCCATATTTCCCGGCCTATTTCTATATTGGCTGGGTCATTCAGATATTCTTCGGTGAACCCGGGGTGCTCCTCCGCGATAACCGCCGGAACCGCAAAACCAAACCCGATTAAAAAGGCAAACAACAGTGCACCCGTCTTGTTGTATTTCATCAACACAAAACTCCCATACTTCCACACACCACAGGATTCCCCTGAAGTTACCCCGGGTCCAATTGCGCCGCTGGCCATCAGGCCAGCGGCATTGTTGCCTGTTACTCGATCAGTTGGCTGGAACGATCTTGTAGATCGTATCAAGCGATCCGTTCGGGCCTGTGGTAATCGATGTCAATGCATAGACTTCGCCGGCAGAATCCTGGGCAAAAGCCAATATATACGGAATATTGCCGTCCATATCGGCAACGGAAGCCGTATCCATTGTCCATTTTCCGTCAGCTTCGGTTCCAAAAAATATTTGACCGTCCATTGCGGCAAAACCCTTGCTCCAGTCACCGAAAATGTACTTTCCATCCCAGCCCGCATTGGCTCCGCGATAGACATAACCACCGGTGATCGAAATGCCCTTACATCCCTCCGGCCTTGCGGCGCAGTTGTTGTATTCGATGATCGGGTCCGTCAGGCCGGCCTGATCACAAGAAGCCGGCGGGGAGTTGGGATTGACATAGTCAAAACAAAGACTGCCTTCCTTTTTGCGCCATCCGTAGTTTTTGCCTTTTTCAACAAGCACCACCTCTTCAATGGCATTTTGTCCGACATCAGCACAAAACAGGCGCCCGTCTTTCGTGTCGAATGAACAGCGCCAGGGATTGCGAAGACCGGATGCATAGATTTCCGGGCGCACATCATCGTTTCCAACAAACGGATTATCAGCCGGAATGGCATAATTGTTTTCACCGGATGAACTGTTTACATCAATACGCAGAATTTTACCGAGAAGTGTAGTCATATCCTGGCCGTTACCCTCGGTCACATTGTGGCCAATTCCCCAGTCGTTGGCATAACCGCCGTCTCCTGTCGATATATACAGAAAGCCGTCATCCGGGCCAAAATCGATCCAGTGGCCATTGTGGTTGAACTGCGGCCAGTCAATCCGTGAGATAATCCGGCCGGAATTGGGGTTCGCCACATCCGGGTCGTCTTTGAACACCGTAAATTCTTCAACGACATTGGTATGGTCCCACCAAAGCATTTTCCCAAGATCACTTTGAAAGTTGAGAACGGCGGAATAGGACACATAGAACTTGCCGTTGTTCTTGAAATCCGGATGGAAGGCGATGCCGAGCAGGCCGCGTTCATCAAAATCAGACATCTGGTCGACGATTTTGTTTCGAATATCGAGAAATGGCGTAGGCTCCAATTTGCCTTCGGCATTGATAATGCGAACCCTGCCGAATTGTTCGATGACAAACTTGCGGTCGTCGCCTTTGGGCTGAACCATCGCCAAAGGTGAATTCAAACCGGTAACATAGGGCTCAAGTTTGATTTTGACCTGGGCTATTGAAGCGGTCGCTCCGGCTGCAATCAAACTTGCAGCAAGCGCAATTCCGGGAATTAATTTCAAAATACGCATGGTATTAGGTCCTCCACTTTCACATGTTAACAACAGGCTGCCATACGCAAATCTTGTTTGAACTATCCGCGGAGACAGCAAAGTCACCGCAATTCCTGCGGCAAGCCCATGTGCGCCCGTCAGTTTCATTCTTCAGGCGGGCCTGAATAAATTCCCTGGAATTCTTCTCACACAATTTTGGCAATATATTTTAGCAAACAAACAATTTGTTGCCAATTTGTTTGTGCAAACAAATATCAATTCCGGCTCCAGGCAACAGATAAATGTGCTCTATATTCAAGCTGCTCTGACGGTTTGGCGCATTGTCAATGACTGTTGCCTTTGAATATTCGTTGGCGGGAATTATTGAGATGATTACGCATCATCTGGCGGGCTGATGCGCCATTTTTTTCGACTATTGCCTGCACAATTTTTTGATGTTCCCGGAGAGAAGTGCGGGTGTGTCGCCTTCGCGCCTTGTCGGGCAAAATTTTGATAATATTCATGCCGAACAGAATATGCGGTCGAAGAGACGCCATGATGGTTTCCAGGAACTTGTTGCCGGAGACCCTGGCCAGATATAAATGGAATTCAGCATCATCCGAGGTTTGCGATGCCCCGGTTTCAACACGCTGTTGAAAGGATTGAATGTGCTGCTCAAAAAATATGATATCGGCATCTGTTCGCAGTTCAGCGGCGATTGCGGCAATTCCCGGTTCCAGTACAATTCTGCATTCATAGCATTTCTCCAGATCGACCAGGCTTTCAACCGAAGCAAACGGTGACAAGCGGATCCTGTTGTTGCCGGAGACAATTGTGCCAGAGCCCTGACGTGAAGTGACAAATCCCTCGTTTTTCAATTGCGCCAGTGCAGCCCGCACTGTTGTTCGCGAGATACCGTATTCGTCGGCCAACCGGGATTCGGTTGGCAGGGAGCTGAGTGGAGGAAAATCTCCGACCAGAATGCTGTTCAGCAGATCATTGTATAGACGGTCTGAAATTTTTTCACGGCGAAATACAATGTTGTCATGCATGCCTGCTAACTCCTCCTGTCTTGTAAGCACCCAGATTTACAGTCACTCCTTCATGGTGAACGGTAATTCGGTGAACATTTATCGGGAAATCGCATTATTCGATCAACAGGTTGTCCATGGACAGTTTAGCCGGAACTTCCTCGACAACAGGTTTGCGCTGGCCGCGCAGGATTGTATTGCCCTCATACAAAGTTCGCTGATCGATCGCCGGCGGATTAAGCCAGTCATCCTCTTTGATCTGGCCGCTTTGGCCATAGGCGTCCAGCGCATTTTGATAACAGACCAAACGAATGGCCTCAGTGTTGATGCCTCTTTGTTCCGCCAGTTTTGCAGTCTTGGCCACGCCCAATGGCTCGGATATTCCCCAGTCACAGGCAGAATCCACGATTATGCGCTCCGGCCCGTAATCCACGAGCAGATCAACCATTCTGTTGGTGCCCATTTTGGTGCTGGGATAGATTGAAAATGCGGCCCAGTAACCGCGGTCGAGAACCTCACGAACCGTCTCCTCATTGTTGTGGTCGATTATCACCATCGAGGGATCAATGCCATGCTCCTCGCACACATCCATTGATCGGCTGGTACCCTTTTTCTTGTCACGATGCGGTGTGTGAACCATAACCGGAAGGTCGAGTTCAATGGCAAGATCAATCTGCAATCGAAAGTATTTGTCTTCCAGTTCCGTCTGATCGTCATAGCCGATTTCGCCAATGGCAACGACCCCATCCTTGAGCGCAAATCGGGGCAGAATTTCCATCACTCCTTCGGCCAACTCCTCATTGTTGGCCTCCTTTGAATTGAGACCGATGGTGCAGTAATGACGAATGCCGAACTGGCCGGCGCGAAAGCGTTCAAATCCAACGATTGAGGAGAGATAATCAATATAGGTTGCCACATGGGTGCGCGGTTGGCCCAGCCAGAATGCGGGCTCTATAACAGCCACCACACCGGCTGCGGCCATGGCCTCATAGTCATCGGTTGTGCGCGACAACATATGAGCGTGGGAATCGATGAACATCATCTCGTCAGTTCCACTTCAAAGTTTAATTTCCTGGTAACAGCCAATGCATTGTCCAGCATTTCTTCGGCAATACCGACCCACGTCAACTCTCCGTTCCCTATTGCGGCATCATAAACATCCAGTCGGGCAAGCAGCCGGTCGCGGCCCGCGGACTTTGGTGCTGTGGCCAGTGCGAGAGCGGCGGCTTTCCTTTCGGTTTCATTTCCCTGATCAGTGATTTTCTCGAAGTCGTCAAGATAATCACCTTCGGCAAATGGTCCAATGCAGCGCCAAAGCTCCGGCGAAACGCGTCTTTCCGCGGCCCATCGTTCGTGCGCATAATCTCGCAAGATGCGGGCAAGCTCAGGATTGGCTTGCTTGTCGAGCCCCTGTATCGGTTCGAGCATGACGCCGATAAACAACGCTTTCAATACCATGTTGTTCCAGGGGTTTTGATCGAATTGCTCCGCCGGAAACGGGTTCCTGTGGGCAATCGCCTCAAACTCGGCCTTGATATTGGTGCGCAATCCCCTTGCTGCATGTTCCACCAGCTTTTCTGGAGCCGCATAGAGTGGCAGACCATTATAAAGCGCCATCAACTCACCAACATCTGCGGTACGGTGCAACTCGCCAAACCGGTCTGCAAACGACGTTAGCGGATCGCGCGACAAGTCTGAAAGCACAAGAACCCGCGCCGCCACGTCCACACTCCACAGTCTTGGATCCCACCCCGGCCGGGCTGCATTTGCAGCATCCAGATCAGCGTCATCCAGCACCAGATCGTCCTTGCCCAGCTTACGCGGGATCAGGCCAAATGTGATATCGAACAGGTGGGGTGTGGAATTTGCCTCCAGTTTGTTCAACCGGTCTTCAAACCAGTCCCG
>QIIJ01000092.1 GCA_003232595.1 Aurantimonadaceae bacterium
TCGACTTTAACGCTGGCGCTGACATCGACAAGTGTCAGCATTGACTGGCCGTTGGGAAGCGGGGTCAGGGCATAATCGATAAACTGTTCATCGGGTGCCTTCATCCGCCCTGAAATAGTGCCGCGTTCATCAATCAGCCCGGTTATTGCTGTTTGCAGGTTTTCCCAGGTCTGTTTTGCGCGGTCGGATTTGCCGCAATGGGCAACGATACTTGAAATGTGGGTGCCATCCTCAACCAGCTTCGGATCAAGTCCGCAAAGTATTTTAAATGCCGGATTGGAAAGGCGCAACCTGCCGTCTGATCCAAATACAGCGACCGCTTCGGAAAGATGGTCCAGAGTTTCGCCCTGTACACGGATCAGCGCATTGTAGCGGCTTTCGAGGTTAAGCTGGTCAGTCAGGTTTTCAAATATCCAGGTCACACCGCCATGGGGGTGTGGGTTGGCAAAAACCCGCAGCGTTCGTCCGTCCGGCAAATGCCACCAGTTTTCGCTTGGCTCAACCTGGTGGTAGACCTTGAACAATTCCTCTTTCCACTTGCGCCAGTCGGGCTGTTCCGGCAGCTTTCGCTCAGTGCGAAGATGATTGAGAAGGGCATCCTGGTCAGGTTCGCTATGGAGAAAGACCGCATCGATATCCCACAGTTGCTGGAATGCTGAATTGTAGAATTCCAGATGTCTGGCAGCGTTGAAAATTGCCACAGGTGTTTCCAGTTGGTCAAGCGTGCGGGCATGGCTGTCGACGGTTTTTTTCAGCTGTATTTGTGCCTGCTCAATTTCGGTCATGTCGGTGGCAATTCCGGCACCACCATGTGCCAGTTGAATATTGACCACATCAAGCATTTTTCGATCGCCGGCAACCACTGCCGGCATTTTTGATGTAAAAACAATCTTTTCACGGTGAGCTGCCGCAACTTCATCGCGCTCTTTCTGATCAAGCAGTGATATGTCTTTGTCTACCGCATCAATGCCGTCCCTTGCATCAACGGCTTGTGCGTAAGCGGTATTGGCCCAGACCAGCCGTCCGGCTTGATCACGAAGCCACACGGGCATTTTTATCGCCTCAAACAGGGCCTGAACTGTGTCGAATGTATTGAGCAGTCTTGCATGCTCCATCTCAAGGTTTGCAAGTGCCGCCCGGTCACCGGAAAGCGGTGTGAACCGCACAAAGGCCAGTGCCCCGGTGGTGCGTCCCTGCGCCTCTATCACCCCGCCGCCTTTAGTTGTGATGGTAAGGTCAAAGCTTTCCGCATTTTCGCGCAGCCTTGAAACAGATTTTTCAAATATTACGGCAGATTCGGCGCAAAGCCATGTGCCGAAGGCCATGAATTTACCGATTTTTGCCGGAGCACCAATGCCACCCGGCAGTGATCCCAAAAGTTCCGGTTCGGCGTTTTTGCCCGACCACAATAATATCCGTTGGTCCTGAACCATAAGCAGGGCGGCATCCCTGTCCTGGCGGGCTTTCATGTCGGAAATGGAAAGAGAGAGCGCGCGGTTTTTTTCCGCCGACCTGGCGCGTTCGCGGATCATCCAGAAAGCTGCAAGAATTGCAAAACTCATCGCACCTGCAAAAACAGCGAATTGCACGATTTGCAGTTCAAAGGATCCCACCAGAGTTGATGGTCCGCCCGATATCTGGGCCCGGGCCGGCAACAGGAAAAGAACGGAGAACAAAGTGCCGACACTCACTCTGCTGGCAACTGCGAAGCCTGAATTCCGCACGCATTGGCAGGCGGTCGATTGCATTACCGTCTGTTTGAGACGGCAATTTCCCAAATCCGCGCCAGCCTTTTGCCCTGGCATCGCTTGCATCCTCTTCGCCATGTGAAGGTCAAAACGCCGGTACTTGCAGACCTGAATTATGCTTTTTTCGCTGCCTCACAAAAAAAACGAATCAACCTAACTTACCTGTTTGAAGAATCGGCTGGAAGACGGTTGCAAAAAAAAAGTGCCTGCCGCGAATTTAACCTCGGACAGGCACAATATGTAGTGTCAATTGTTATATCGCCTAATAGCGGTAGTGTTCCGGTTTGAACGGACCGGTCG
Source organism: Aurantimonadaceae bacterium (assembly GCA_003232595.1). Lineage (GTDB taxonomy): Bacteria > Pseudomonadota > Alphaproteobacteria > Rhizobiales > Rhizobiaceae > SZUA-100. The sequence continues at coordinate 2,049 of QIIJ01000092.1, forward strand.
GTTTAACATTGATATAGCTGGCCTGCTCGTCGGAAAGCACAGTCAATTTGGCACCGAGCTTGTCCAGATGCAGTTCAGCCACCTTCTCATCAAGGTGTTTTGGCAGGGTGTGAACACCAATTTCGTATTCGTCGCCTCGTTGCCAAAGCTCAATCTGCGCCAATGTCTGATTGGCAAAGGAAGCCGACATAACAAAACTTGGATGGCCGGTGGCATTTCCGAGATTGACCAATCGCCCTTCGGACAATAGCAACATCCGTTTGCCATCGGGGAATTCGATCATATCGACCTGGCCCGCGTCCGCCGGCTTGATGTTGGTCCATTTCATGTTGCGCAAACCGTCGACCTGAATTTCATTGTCGAAGTGACCGATATTGCAGACAATCACCATGTCCTTAAGGTTGCGCATATCATCAACGGTCAACACATCCTTATTACCGGTTGCTGTAACAACAATATCAGCGCGCGGTGCCGCGTCCTTAAGAGTTACAACTTCAAACCCGTCCATAGAAGCCTGCAAGGCACAGATCGGGTCAACTTCGGTCACCAGCACCCGGGCGCCGGAGCCGCTAAGTGATTGCGAAGAGCCCTTGCCGACATCGCCATAACCGCAGACAATTGCAACCTTGCCGGCCATCATGACATCAGTGCCACGCCGGATGGCATCAACCAGGGATTCACGGCAGCCATACTTGTTGTCAAATTTTGACTTTGTCACACTGTCATTGACATTGATTGTCGGGAAAGGAAGTTCGCCCTTTTCATGCAACTGATAAAGGCGCATGACACCGGTTGTGGTTTCTTCCGAAACTCCCTTGATATTGTCGCGCACTTTTGAATAAAAGCCTGGTTCTGCGGCCAGGCGTTTTTTGATGGTGGCGTAGAAAAATTCTTCTTCTTCATTATTTGGATTGTCGAGAATGGAAGGGTCTTTTTCGGCTTTTGCGCCAAGCAGCACCAGATTGGTGGCATCGCCGCCATCATCGAGGATCATATTGGCGGTCTCGCCATTGCCCCAGTCGATTATTTTGTCTGCAAATTCCCAATACTCCTCAAGCGTTTCACCCTTGTGGGCAAATACCGGAATTCCGGCAGCTGCAATGGCCGCTGCCGCATGGTCCTGGGTGGAAAAAATGTTGCAAGATGCCCAGCGCACCTCAGCTCCCAGTGCCACCAGTGTTTCAATCAAAACGGCGGTTTGGATGGTCATGTGAAGGGAACCGGCAATGCGCGCACCCTTAAGCGGCTGTTTGGCTGCATATTCCTCGCGAATGGCCATCAGGCCAGGCATTTCAGTTTCGGCGATAAGCAGTTCTTTGCGACCGAAATCTGCAAGGTTGATGTCTTTTATGGCGTAGTCGGTAAACGTTGGCATGGGAAATCCTCATGATAATTGGCTGTACTGGGGAAGGACGGGTGTGATCGGCAGTTGATCTGGCAGAATTGCTCAAAATCTCACCACTTCCGGCCTGTTTATCAGGAAAGTCGGGCCGATGCAATATGATATAAAGAAATGTTTATATCTAATTGTCAGCCACCCTGGAGGCCGTCAGCTGAATGATTACCGCTGCTCGCGCGTTGCACACTATTAATTGAAGTAAATTCAAACAGCTTGTATTGCACGCCACCGATATTGACATTCATGGTGTTGCATTCAATGGAATGACAATGACTGCTGAAAGTGGCCGTCAGGCAGTTGGCAAGCAACGGGAGTACCCCATGCTGGACAATACGGTTAGAGGCTGGATTGACCCCATTATTAACAAAATGGGCGAAAAACTGGCTTCAATGGGAGTGGGTGCCAATACTGTAACCATTTTTGGGTTTTTAACCGGTGTAGCCGCAGCAACAGCGATCACATTTGGGTTTTTTTTTACCGGTCTGGTGTGGATATTGATATCCAGACTGGCCGATGGCCTGGACGGGGCTGTTGCCCGCGCCAACAGGAAAACCGACCTTGGCGGATTTCTGGATATTACGCTTGATTTTGTATTTTACGGTCTCATTCCCCTGGCTTTCATACTGGCTGATCCCGCTGCAAACGCTGTCGCAGGCAGCGTGCTTATCTTCGCATTCTATGCCACCGGTGCAAGTTTTCTGGCCTTTGCCCTGATGGCCGAAAAACGCGGCGTGAGCGACAAGCAGCGCGGGTCAAAGTCGTTGGTCTATACGACCGGTCTTGCTGAGGCGACCGAGACAATTACCGTTTTTGTATTGTTTTGCCTGTTTCCGACATGGTTTCCGGTCATTGCCTACTTGTTTGCTGCCCTTTGCCTGATAACGGTGGTTTCGCGCATCTGGCTAGCGGTTCAGACATTTACAGATTAGTTGTTTAATGCCTGCAGAATATCTTCTGACAAGTCTTCGACATCTTCAAGTCCTACAGACAGGCGCACCAGTCCCGGTGATATCCCGAGCAGAATACGGTCGTCCTCGTCGAGGTTTTTATGGGTTGTTGTGGCGGGATGGGTCACAAGGCTTTTTGCGTCGCCGAGATTATTGGAAATCTTTATGATTTCGAGGGCATCCTGAAAGGCAAATGCCGCCTCCTTGCCGCCGGCCAGTTCAAAGGCGATCAGGGTTGACCCGCCGGCCATCTGCGTCTTGGCAAGCTCCGCTTGCGGGTGGTCCTGTCGACCTGGATAAATTACCCCTGTAACGGAATTCTCATTCGCCAGCAATTCGGCAATCCTGGCTGCGCTCTGGCTCTGCTGGCGCACCCGAAGCGGCAGGGTTTCAAGGCCCTTGAGCAAAACCCAGGCATTAAATGGGCTCATGCCAGGGCCGGTATGGCGATAAAATTCAGCAAGATTTTCTTCAATCCACTCCTCTGATGAAAGTACCACACCGCCGAGGCAGCGCCCCTGGCCATCAATGTGTTTGGTTGCCGAATAGACCACCACATGAGCGCCCAACTCGAGTGGTTTTTGCCACAATGGTGTGGCAAATACATTGTCAACCACCAGAATTGCATCGATTTCACGGGCAAGGGTGGCAACCGCTGCAATATCGACCAGCTCAAGGGTGGGGTTGGTCGGGCTTTCCAGAAACATTGCCTTTGTTTCCGGGCGGATTGCCCGTTTCCACGCATCAATATCACGACCATCAACAAGTGTTGAGGTAATTCCAAACTGCGGCAGTAATTTTTCGATTACATAACGGCAGGAGCCAAACAATGCCCGTGCTGCAACCACATGATCGCCTGTATTAAGCTGGCACAACAATGCGCTTGTGACCGCCGCCATGCCGCTTGTGGTGGCCAATGCTGCTTCCGCACCTTCAAGCTGGCACATGCGTTGTTCAAACATGGTGACAGTCGGATTGGCGTAGCGGGAATAAATATACCCCTCGTCCTCACCCTTAAAGCGTGCCTCGGCAGCGCTGGAGCTTTTATAGACAAAGCCCTGGGTCAGATAAAGCGCCTCAGACGTTTCCCCAAAGGGAGAGCGCATTGTACCGCCATGCACCATGCGGGTTTGCTCCCGCCATTTGGCTGATCTGCAATTATTGTCACCCATTTTTACTCTCCACTCATATGAAGCAA
>QIIJ01000006.1 GCA_003232595.1 Aurantimonadaceae bacterium
ATGGCCTGATCATTCTTGTTTAATTTTATTTTTCGTCTGGACATTATTTGTTTCTCCCGGGCACGAGAACCGTAAAACGGGCAGCGTGTTTGACTTCGCCGGCAATTTTACCAGCTTTGGTGCCGGATCCCAAAAACAAGTCGCCTCGCGAAGGGCCAATAATGGCAGAACCCGTATCCTGGGCAATCATCAAATGGTTAAAGCGGCGCTGCTCACCCGGCAATGGATCTCTGGTTTCAATCCAGACCGGTGTTGCAAAGGTGTGCAGCATTCTATCCACCGCAAGGCTTCGACCAGGGGTAAGGCCGGTATTTGCAGCACCTACAGGCCCGTCATCGCTATCCACTATCGGATATTCCCGGAAAAATATGAAAGACCGGTTTTGATCAATGATATTGCCGGTTTCTTGCGGATTGTCCCGAAACCAGCGGCGAATTGCCGCCATGCCGCAATTCTGCGGTTGGAGGGCACCATTCCTTAATAATACGCTGCCAACTGCAGTATATGGATGACCGGATTTAGCAGCATATCCAACCCTAACGGTCGTGCCGTCAGGAAATCGCAAGCGGGCAGAACCCTGTATGTGAATAAAAAGCGCCTCGGCCCTGCCAGCGACCCAGGCAATTTCAAGCCCCTGGCCATCGAGATAACCACGTTCAATTGCAGCCCGGTCGGGGTATTCCACAATGACTGAATTGCCGTTTTCATCCGGCATGCGACCATAGCGAAACTCCGGATCAAATCCGGCTGGTCTATTTTTTTCAGTCACATCAACCAGATCGGCCGGGCGGGCATAGAGCGGTGTGTTGAACAGGCCGGTTTTTACCCTTGAAGCATTCACTTCCGGCTCAAAATAAGCGGTTACGAAGCCGTCAAATTTTGATGGGGCCTTCTCGTCAACGATGATTTTATGGGGTGTAAAACGGGATTCCAGAAAATTTCTGGCTGATTGCGGGTCAAATGGTGCAGTTTTTTCTGCACTTTCGGCAATTGCAGCCAATGCTCTGTGTGAAATTCCAAGCTTTCCGGTTTTAAACTTTCCGGTCGGATTTGCACGAAATGTCTTAAGAAATACATTCAATGCACAGACGTGATCATCCCCATACCAGCCTTCGAGCTGATCATATCCAACAGGTTGCAGTCGCACAGCCATCAGCCCTGAACATTATCGGTTGAAAAAAATCAATCCTCGGCCTCGGTTGCCGCCAGTTTCCAGTTCGGGTCGCGTGATTTGACTGATCGGGCAAAGGTCCACATATCAACAATTTCTGCAATATCCTGCAAATCCCCATCGATAATATTCTCATCTTTGTCAAGGGTTGCCGAAATGATCTGACTGGTGAAACGGACTGTAACCTGGGTTTCATCCTTTTGCAGGTCCGCCGATATGATTTCCGCCTTGTCAATTCCTACAAATGACGATTGTACTTTTTCTCCATTAGAGTTTCTGGTGTCGATCGCTTCGGCAAACCCTCCATAAACCTCGCGCGCGAGGAGGGTTTTGAGGGTTTTTTTATCGCCATCGCCAAATGCATTGACAATCATTTCATAGGCAAGTTTAGCACCAGACAAAAAACTTTCCGGATCGAATGAGGGATCACGCTCAAGTATGCCTCTGAGTGCCTTGTTTAGTTTGGTGCGTTTTCCGGCTATTTTGTCAATCGCCTTGATTGCAGGGTTTTCCTCCCTGTTTCGAGTTGCAGTTCCACTTTTGCGGGAGGATGATTTGCGTGGCAGGGTAACCACATTGTCGTTAGCAGAATCAGCCTCTTCTTCACTGTCGTGCTCCAGTTTTCTGTCTGACTGGTAGGGATCATAAGGCGGCTGCTCATTGCCATTGCGCTGCCCCAGCACACTGCGCAATTTGAATATTACAAAAGCTGCGATGATCAGGGGTATTAATGTGCCAAGGTCAAACATGCGTCCACCATTATTTCCATCTGTTTTAAGCTTCCTGACGATTGCCGGAAAACATGCATATATCTAAACTTCATATAGAACTTTGTTAAGACCCATTCAATTTATATAATAGCTACCTATCTAACTGTGAACCCTAACAAACCAACAGATACACCTGAAAGCCGGAAAATCCATGCCAATCTCGATCATTCCGTTTGTTCTATTGATAATTCCCATCGTGGAAATCGGCGTTTTCATCGCAATTGGTGACCGTATTGGCATGTTCTACACTTTGATGCTGATATTTGTAACGGCAATTATCGGCTCGATCCTGCTTCGGCTGGAGGGTTTCAGGGTGCTTGGCCAGATTCAAAAGGAAATCAATGCCGGACGCATTCCAGCCAGGGAACTGATCAGTGGTGTTATGATACTGGTTGCAGGCGTGTTGTTGTTAACGCCAGGATTTGTCACTGACAGCATCGGATTTCTGCTGTTTCTACCACCGGTCCGGTCGGCAATTCAGGTATTTCTCACCAGCAGGATCAAAGCCGGTACATTTGGCTCCAGGCAGGGCGGGTTTGATGAATATTCCACCAGACAACCTCCAGGCGCGTCACGGCCCGATGGCGAAGGCCCGGTTGTTGATCTGGATGAAAGTGCATGGACGAATGAAGGAGACCCCTCCTCGCCATGGCGCAATAGTGGCAATGACGGGAATTCAGACAAGAGAAAATCTGGCGGGAAATAGAATTGCCATTGTGATTATAAACCACGGGCGCGCCCTATTTGCCGGACACCTGCTTGTTTCCTGACAAATCCCGTGCTAGCCACACCAAAGTTTAGACAAGGCTCGATATTCTTTGGGCCAAAAAGCCCTTAATAGTTTGGAAATCAGCATATGGCCAAGGACGACAAACCAAAAACCGAAGAAACACCCCAGGAAGCGGCATCTGTGGGCAATGGTGCCGTTCCATCGCTCAATGTGCTGGCACAATATATCAAGGATCTTTCCTTCGAAAATCCCAACGCACCGCGTTCATTACAGCCGCGCGAAAAAGCACCGGACATTAATATCAACATTAACGTCAATGCAACGCCTTTGTCAGACACAGATTTTGAGGTCGAGCTCAAGCTTGAGGCCACAGCCGGAGAAGGTGCCGATGCGATGTTTAATGTGGAGTTGACCTATGGCGGCGTTTTTCGCCTCCAAAATATTCCTGAAGAAGCCAAGGGCCCGGCTATTTTGATTGAATGTCCGCGCATGCTGTTTCCGTTTGCCCGCCAAATTGTTGCTGATTCCACCCGTAATGGCGGTTTTCCGCCGCTGATGATTGACCCGATTGATTTTGCTGCCCTCTATCAACAGCGAATTGCTGAGGAGCAAGTCAAGGCTCAGGTGAAAACTGACGCAAATTGAAGCAGGATGCGGGCGTTGTTGTGTCCGCCCTGTAGCGTTTCATCTTTTGATGGAATCGCTCCTGATTGCTTTCGCTCACGGCCATTTGGGGCTATGCCCCAGTTTGCCCATGCAAGTATCAATTGGCGCGGTGCACAGCACCGGGTCGCTCTTCGCGACCAAACTGTTTCCATGTAAACATGAAACAGTCTAACTCTCTTCCCTCATGGCTTGTCTGATGGAAGCCCCGCCCAAGCGCTGACTTTTTTGATCAGGCTGGGGAAATAGCCCTTAAACCCGTTTCCACAGAGCTTTTTCACCGAATGTATTGATGAATGCCTCATGATCGGCGCGCTCCTTGTCAGTCAGGCGCGATTTCAACGGTTGCGGGCGTTGTTTTTGCGACGCTCTTTTACCGGTTGCGAGAACAAGGGTGTTTGCTGATGCCCCATTGTCTGCTGCCAGACTTAAGGCGGATTGTCGCCCACCTATGAGCTCGATATAAACCTCGGCCAGAAGCTCGGAATCAAGCAACGCGCCGTGTTTGGTACGATGCGAATTGTTGATATTGTAGCGCGAACAAAGAGCGTCAAGTGAGTTTGGCCCGGCCGGGTGCTTGCGCCGGGCAATTTGCAGCGAATCGATAACCCTGTCGCCCGGAATCGGCGGTTTGCCAAGACGTTTAAGCTCGGCATTGATAAATCCCATGTCAAATCCGGCATTGTGGGCAATCAGATATCCCGGCTCAAAAAAGGCAAAAAACTCATCGACAATATCTTCAAAAGACGGCTTGTCTTTAAGAAACTCATCAGAAATCCCGTGAACATCAAATGCACCGGGGTCAACCTTCCTGTCTCCTGGATTAATAAACACATGAAAGGTTTTGCCAGTAGGAAAGTGATTGATCAGTTCCAGCGCGCCGATTTCAATAATCCGGTCGCCATCACGCGGGCTTAGACCGGTGGTTTCTGTATCAAAAATAATTTCCCGCATCGATATCTGCCTTGTTGGTGGATGCAAGTGTGATGATTTGCAGGGCCAACTCAAGATAATTGATGAACTGGACCAAATTATCCACCATCAATCTGATCTTTTGGCTGCCATTTGCCCGATTGTATTTCCTGTATGATCGCATCGACAGAATTTTTTGCATAGTCCATTCCAAATGATGTGTCGATGATAAAGTCCGCTTTGCGCCGTTTTAACTCATCCCTGTATTGCCGGGCCAAAATTGCTTCAAATTTTTCCTCATCCATGCCATCTCGCTCCAGCACTCTTTGGCGTTGAATATCAGCTGGTGCGGTGACAACGACAATGCCATCAACAAGTTTGTCGCCCCCGGTTTCAAACAATAGAGGAATATCCAGAACCGCTATCTTTGCGCCTGCGGATTGGGCATTCTGCAAAAACTGGTCTTTTTTAGCCCGCACCAGAGGATGGACAATGGATTCAAGTTTTTTCATTGCTATTTCATTGCCGACAACCCTGCTGCCAAGTTTTTTGCGGTCCACCCCTTCAGCTGTAGTGGTTCCTGGAAATGCTGCTTCAATTGCCTTAACCGCAGGCCCGGCATAAAGGTGATGAACCGTTGCATCCGCGTCGTAAACAGGAATACCAGCGTTACGAAACATTACCGCAGTAGTGGATTTTCCCATGCCAATTGAACCGGTAAGCCCAAGAATAATCACGAGTTGCTCTCCAGGTCATCAATCACCAGCTGATACAATTCATCGCTGACTGTTGGTATCACCCCAAACCATTTCTCAAAACCAGGCACAGCCTGATGCAGCAACATGCCAAGCCCATCAACAGCCTCCAAACCGCGTTTTCGCGCATCGATCAACAGGCGGGTTTGCAACGGCGTATAAACTATATCTGTAACCAGGCATTCGTCCGGCAGGGGCGTCAAATCAATTTCAAGCGGGTGTTTACCAACCATTCCCAGCGATGTGGTGTTCACCAACAAGGATGCATCCACCATAATTTCAGGTAATTCCTGAAAATCATGAACCGAAATACCCGCCGCGAAGGTCCTGGCCAATGTTTTTGCGGTCAATTGTGTGCGGTTAACCAGCCTGATTTCACCAAAACCCCTGGATTGAAGTGCATATATGATTGCCCTTGATGCACCACCCGCGCCAAGTACAATTGCCGGCGAAGGTTTTCCCCGCGGCCTGTCCCAACCGGGAGCCTGTTTATCAAGGTTGGTGAGGAAACCGTATCCATCGGTATTGGCACCATAAAGAATATCATTATGCAACCAGACCGTATTTACAGCACCAAGCGCTTTGGC
>QIIJ01000219.1 GCA_003232595.1 Aurantimonadaceae bacterium
AACATTCTGGTCGAACGCAATGAGGCGCTGGAACAGGCCGATCATCTGAAAAATGCATTTATCGAGCATGTCTCCTATGAATTGCGCTCACCGCTTACCAATATCATCGGCTTTTCGGAACTGCTTGGCAGCCCTGACTTTGGTAAACTCAATACCAAGCAACTTGAATATCTTGACCATATCAATACGTCTTCATCCTCACTTCTGGCCATCATCAACAATATCCTTGACCTTGCGACCGTTGATGCGGGCGTGATGGAGCTTGATCTTGTCCCGATCAACATTCCAGCGGTCATTGAAGCGGCCAGCGAAGGTGTGATGGACCGGATGAAGGAACATGGTGTTTTGCTGGAGGTCGCAATATCTCAGTCTGCCGGACAATTTGTCGGCGACGAAAACCGAATTCGCCAGGTTCTGTTTAACCTGTTGTCCAATGCCGTGACCTATTCGCCGGATGGCGGCGAAGTAACACTGTCCTGTAAAGGAAACGCTGACAGCGTCATTTTTACCGTATCAGACAAAGGCACTGGACTGCCGGAAGAAATCCGTAATTCGGTGTTCAAACGGTTTGAAAGCCATGCCAGTGCGCAAGGACGTGGTGGTGCCGGGCTTGGGCTTGCAATTGTCAAGAGCTTCGTCGAACTGCATGGCGGAACGACAGAACTTTCTTCACAAAAAGGCGAGGGAACCGTTGTTACCTGTCGTTTTCCGCGCAATCCATCCACCCTCTCCCAGGCAGCCGAGTAATTCCCTTTATGAATGAACCTACCATTGAGCTTGATCTGGAAGATGAAGCGGCAACAAACAGGTTTGGAGAAGGCTTGGCCCTGGCATTGAGGCCGGGTGATCTTGTAAGGCTTTCGGGTGAACTTGGCGCCGGCAAGAGCACCCTTGCACGCGCAGTCATTCGAACTGCCTGTCGAAACCATGCGCTGGAAGTGCCAAGCCCGACCTTTACGCTGGTGCAGACCTATGCGGGCGCCCAGCCACAGGGGTCTATTTCTCACTATGATCTGTACCGGCTGGAAGACCCTGTTGAACTTGAAGAACTGGGTCTTGCCGAGGCGCTTGACGAGGGCGCTGTGCTTGTTGAATGGCCGGAAAACGGCGGGCGGGAATTGCGCGATGGTGATTTGAATATACTATTGCAGACCACCGGGCAAAACACGCGAAAAGCAGTCATTTCAGGTAGTCCGGCAGCGATCGAAAGGCTTAAACGAAGCTTTGCCATCCGACGGTTCCTGAACAGGACCTGGCACAATACAGTTCAACGGTATTACCTGCTTGGTGATGCATCAACCCGCGCTTATGAGGTGGCCAGTATCGGCAGCGAATGCCGGATTTTGATGAATGCACCAAGAGCGCCGGACGGACCTGTCATCAAGGATGGAAAACCCTATTCGCAGATTGCCCATCTGGCGGAAGATGTGCGCCCCTTTGTTGCCATTGCCGCAATATTGCGGGAAAACGGGTTTCGCGCACCGCTCATCCACGCGGAAGATCTTGATGAGGGTCTTTTGTTAATTGAAGACCTCGGTGATCAAAGCATTATCGATGCAAAAAGAAACCCTATTGCGACAAGATATATGGCCTGCGTTGAAGTCCTTGCAGCAATTCATCAATGTAAGTGGCAAAAGACAATTGCGCTGGATGAAGGTTCAGTTGTGACAATCCCCGATTTCGATCGCTCAGCAATGATGATCGAAGTTGACCTGCTGTTACAATGGTATGTGCCGACTACCATTGGCTCTTCGCTGACTGGCATTCAAAATGACCGCTATAGAGCGATATGGTCAGAACTTATTGATGCGCTTGAAAACAGTGAAAAAAGCCTTGTTCTACGCGATTATCACTCTCCTAATTTACTGTGGCAACAGGGGAATTCCGGCACAGACCGTATCGGCCTCATTGATTTTCAGGACGCGCTGATTGGTCCTGCAGCCTATGATTTAGCGTCCCTTGCTCAGGACGCGCGGGTGAGTGTTTCACCGGAACTGGAAAACCAACTGCTGGAAACCTATGTGACCGCGCGGCAAAGGACTGATCCCGGTTTCGATGAGGCAGGATTCAAACAAGACTACATGATCATGACCGCCCAGCGCGGTATGAAATTGCTTGGTCTGTTTATCCGGCTCAATGAGCGCGACGGCAAACCATCCTATCTTGCCCATATTCCACGCCTGAAAACCTATCTACAACGTTCGCTTGAACATCCAGCGCTCGCAGGTCTGAAATCCTGGCTTAACGACAATGTGGATTTTTAGACACCTCTTTGGTATAGATTCTTTCATGATCAATCACCCGGAGAACCGGATTGACTGCAGACCATTTCAAACCAGATCGGGCAATGATTTTGGCAGCAGGGCTTGGCTCCCGCATGCAACCCCTGACCAGAGCCACGCCAAAACCGCTGATCAGAGTCTTGAACAAAACACTGCTTGACCACGGGCTTGATGCGTTGGCAACTGCGGGGGTGAGCCAGGCCGTGGTCAATGTTCATTATCTTGCCGGGAAGATTGTTACTCATGTAAAAAACCGAAAAACACCTCAGGTGGTTATATCCGACGAGCGTGACGAACTGCTTGATTCCGGTGGTGGCGTAAAGAATGCACTTCCTTTGCTGGGTGAAAACCCGTTTTTTCTGCTTAATGCCGATTCCTTCTGGATGGAAGGAGCTGTTGCCAATCTGGATATCCTGGCCAACGCATGGAGCGAAAACCATATGGACATATTATTGCTGCTTTCACCAACCGGCCAGGCCATCGGCTTTGACGGGCGCGGAGATTTTTTTGTTAACGATGGCAATACCCTCTCTCGCCGAGGCGAGAGGCCGAGCGCGCCCTATGCCTATGTCGGTGCCGGCATAATCTCGCCCGCGATCTTTGCCAACACGCCTGATGAGCCATTTTCTCTCAATTTGCTGTTTGATAACGCAATACGCAAAAATCGGTTGTGCGGTGTTCAAATGGATGGGTTATGGCTGCATGTGGGAACACCGGAGGCGATTGATCTGGCCGAACAGGCCATCGCCAAACATGCCGCGTGACCGATAAAAACCACCCATACCGCGCACCGCGCCTATATTCTATTCCACCTTCAGCACCATTTCTGTCAACCCTGGTGCAGGCTTTGGGCAGTGGCAGGCTGATCCCGGATTTTATTCCCGACCGCGACCCGCTGGCTCTTGCTGATGTTACCATCTATGTGCCAACAAGACGTGCTGTCCGCGCCCTGCAGGCGGAATTTGTTGCAAGAAGCAATCAAAATACCCTGCTGTTGCCAAGAATATTGCCACTCGGGGATATTGAGGAAGAACAATTTTCCTTTGAACAACAGGCCGACGGAGCGCTTGATCTTGATCCGGTTATAGGAAGTCTGGAGCGGCAGTTAATGCTGACCAGAATGATCCACCAGTGGACAGACACGCTCAATGCCACATCGACTTCGTTGTTTGACGGGGAAAAAATTATCGTACCTTCATCAATCAGCGATGCGGCATGGCTTGCCAACGACCTGGCCAGACTGATGGACACTGTAGCGACCGAAGAGGCGGACTGGTCGCATTTAAGTAGCCTGGTGCCGGAGGACCACGCGGACTGGTGGCAATTGACCCTGACTTTTTTGGAGATTGCTACCCGTGTGTGGCCGGCTCTTTTGAACTCACGTGGTGCCATGGATATGGCCACAAGACGCGGCATTCTGCTGCGTCGTCAGGCAGAACATTTCCAGAAATATGGCTCTCCCGGCCCGGTAATCGCCGCCGGCTCCACCGGTTCCATTCCGGCAACTGCCTATTTGCTGAAAACAATTGCGGGCATGGAAAATGGTGCTGTCATCCTGCCCGGCCTTGACCGTGCGATGGGTGATGATGTGTGGGACAACCTCCACACTGGCGGTGGAAGGCTTGCAGACAAACACGCTCGCAGCAGCCACCGAGAGGCAGCAGCCCCGGGCCATCCCCAATACGGACTGAAAAAACTGCTGGAAAATATTGGCGCAGTGCGCAGCGTTGTGAAACATATCGGCGGGATCGATGACAGCTCCATTGGCTATGCACGGATACGTGAGGAAATTGTCAGCCTGTCGATGGAACCATCTGAGGCAACCAACAACTGGCCAAAAATCCGCAATGATCTCGCTGGTGAAAAATCAACGCGGGCCTTTGATGGCGTTTTGTTAATCGAAGCGCCCGGTGAACGGCAGGAGGCGCTGGCAATTGCGCTCGCCCTGCGCGAAACACTGGAAGTGCCGGGTAAAACTGCTGCACTCGTAACGCCTGACCGGGTGCTGGCACGAAGGGTTTCTGTTGAATTGAAACGTTTCGGTATAGAAGTGGACGATTCCGCCGGCCGACCACTCATTGATACACCGCAGGGAACATTGATTCGGCTGATACTGGCCGTAACACTGGCGCCTGCAGACCCGGTTACGCTTCTGGCGCTGATGAAACATCCACTGGCTTCATTCGGGCTGAAGCGGGCGGATTGCCGCCGTTTTGCGGAAGTAATGGAACTTGGTGCCATTCGGGGCAGCATTTCAGGCAGTTCACCTGGCAATTATCTCGATACCCTGAATGAAGCCTGCAACGCGCTTGATAATACTTACAGGACAGCGCCATCTAAATTGCGGCTGAGCGAGGATGACTGGCGCGGCGCAGGAAAGCTCGCCAGCGCAATGGATGAAGCCCTGGCACCACTTCATGAGCTTTCCAAAAGCAGTCATGAAATTTCGTTCAGGCAGCTTGTTGCCATCACAATTCAGACGCTTGAAAAGGTTGCTGTCGATGAGGAAACATTGCTGGAAAAGCTCTATGGTGGCGAGGCCGGGGAGGCAATTTCGGTCTTTTTGGGTGAATTGCTGGTTCATGGAAGCGACGACAGTACGAATATTGATCTTGCTTCCGCCGAGTGGCCTCATCTCTATGAAGCTTTGCTGGGAATGCGCCCGGTACGCCAACGGAGGGATATCCATCCCAGGCTTTCCATCTGGGGACCGCTTGAGGCCCGTTTACAACAGGTCGACCGGGTGGTGCTGGGTGGACTGAATGAGGGCACCTGGCCTGCTTCCACCCGCAATGATCCTTTCCTCAACCGTCCGATGAAGTCTTCACTTATGCTGGAACCACCGGAACGACGCATCGGCCTTGCGGCGCACGACTTTCAAATGATGCTTGGTATGAAGGATGTTGTTTTGGCCCGTGCCACAAGGGCCGATAATACACCAACCGTTGCCTCGCGCTGGCTGCAGCGCATGCTTACCCTGGCCGGGGAAAATGCCTCAGATGCCATGCGACATCGCGGACTGAAGTTTATTACCTGGGCAAACCAGATTGATCGACAGGTGACTAAAAAACCCCAAAACTTTCAAGTCATTTCGAGGCCGGAACCAAAACCACCGCTGGAGTTTCGACCACAAAAACTCAGCATCACCGAAATTGAAACATGGATACGCGATCCCTATTCAATCTACGCAAAACATGTATTAAAACTTGTGCCGCTCGATGTGATCATACGCGAAGCTGATGCCCGCGAGCGCGGTGTACTTTACCATGACATTGTAGAGGAATTTGCCAGGAACTGGT
>QIIJ01000500.1 GCA_003232595.1 Aurantimonadaceae bacterium
TCTCTGTCAGAAAATACCGCGCAAATCGGATTGCGTCCCAAGACCCTGGTTTCCGGCAGGCTTTCAAAGGATCGGTTGGTAAGCACAATTTCAATCGACACGATGGAATGGGCACGAACTCTCGCAATCAAAGATGAAAGACGCCGCAAGGTTAAGAATATCGACCAGATATTGGCCATTGGCGACGTTGTTTATGTGCAAAAGACAGAAGAGCCCGAAAAAGACAATTCAGATTCCGAAAGCAGCGATCCGGTTACCAGTGAATTTATTCTGCGCCAAATGCCGGAAGTCAGTGGCGCAATTGTTGCCATGAATCCCAATACGGGTCGCGTTCTTGCCATGGTTGGCGGGTTCTCATTCGATCAGTCCGAGTTCAACCGCGCTACCCAGGCTTTTCGTCAGCCCGGCTCGGCCTTCAAGCCCTTTGTCTATGCTACCGCTCTCGACAATGGCTACACGCCCTCCTCAGTGGTTCTCGATGGTCCCATTCAAGTAGACCAAGGCGGTTCGCTAGGGGTGTGGGAGCCAAAAAATTACGGCGGAAAATATGCCGGACCGTCCACCTTGCGCCTTGGTGTTGAAAAATCCAGGAACCTCATGACCGTTCGCCTGGCTCAGGATATGGGCATGCCGCTGGTTGCTGAATATGCCAGGCGGTTTGGCATCTATGATGACATGTTACCGGTTCTTGCTATGGCGCTTGGGTCCGGTGAAACCACCGTCATGCGACTCGTCAGTGCCTATGCTGTTCTGGCCAATGGTGGCAGGCGAATTACCCCTTCTTTGATTGACCGGGTGCAGGATCGCTACGGCAAGACCATCTTCAAACATGAGGAGCGGATTTGTGAAACCTGTGTCGCCGAGCAGTGGCAGGGACAGGACGAACCGGAATTGATTGACAATCGGGACCAGGTTCTTGATCCGATGACCGCCTATCAGATCACATCGATGATGGAGGGTGTTGTACAACGCGGAACTGCAGCCAAGTTGCGAACAATGCCATGGCCGATCGCCGGAAAAACCGGCACTACAAATGAAGAAAAAGATGCATGGTTTGTCGGTTATTCCACCGAACTGACAGTTGGGGTTTTCTTTGGTTATGACACACCAAAACCGATGGGTCGGGGCAGTACCGGTGGTGGACTGGCAGCACCTATATTTCGCGACTTCATGGAAGCAGCGCTAAAGGATGTGCAGCCGGTCAAGTTCAGAATTCCGCCGGGAATTCAGTTGATTAGAATCAACCGAAAAACCGGGCTTCGTGCCGGCAAAGGTGGCAAGGATGTCATCATGGAAGCTTTCAAGCCCGGCACAAGACCGCCTGATACATTCTCGGTTATCGGATTTGAAGAAGAGCTGGCAAGGGGGTCATTGACCGTCACTCCCCAGGCCAATCGGGCTGTTGTATCGGGTACCGGTGGATTGTACTAGGGCAAATGTTGACCTTGTGCCGGTTCGAATTGCTGGTATCTGATTTGGATATCAGCAATCAGGCAAGTGCATGTCCTCCACGTTCCACACCTTTACTTCCTGACATAGCGGGCCTATTTTTGATCACTCAGAAATTTGTTATCCGGTAAATCTACTCACACCCGATCTAAGGACAATCCCGCTCATGCGCGCAGAATCGCAAGGCCTTGTTGACGAAATAAAACAGGCAATTAGCCTGTTAAGGCGACATCTGGACTGGGAAAAAGCGGGAAAGCGGCTTGAGTTTCTCAATCAGAAAGCAGAAGACCCGGATCTGTGGAATGATGCCCAGGAAGCGCAAAAACTGATGCGCGAGCGCCAGCACCTCGAAACCAGCATTAATTTGATCAACAGTCTTGAAACCGAGATGAATGATTGTATCGATTTGATCGCCATGGGTGAAGAAGAGGGAGATGACGAAATTATCCTTGAAGCCGAAGGGGTATTGCGAAAACTTCACAAAGATCTCGGCAAGCGCCAGGTTGAAACCCTGCTCTCCGGCGAGACCGATGCCAATGATACCTATCTTGAAGTTCACTCTGGCGCCGGTGGAACGGAAAGCCAGGATTGGGCTGCGATGTTATTGCGCATGTATACAAGATGGGCTGAGCAGCAGGGCTACAAGGTTGAGGTGCTGTCTACCACCGCCGGTGATGAGGCAGGCATCAAGTCGGCAACAATATTAATCAAGGGGCACAACGCATTTGGTTATGCAAAAACCGAGTCTGGCGTGCACAGGCTGGTAAGAATTTCACCCTATGACAGCCAGTCGCGCCGTCATACCTCATTTTCGTCGATCTGGGTCTATCCGGTGATTGATGACAATGTTGAAGTTGATATTCAGGACAAGGATATCCGGATTGATACCTATCGCTCATCCGGTGCTGGCGGACAACACGTCAACACGACGGATTCTGCAGTTCGCATCACCCACCTTCCCACTGGAATTGTGGTGACATCGTCTGAAAAATCTCAGCATCAAAACCGTGCCAATGCGATGAAAGCCCTGCGTGCCAGATTATTTGATATTGAAATCAAGAAACGCGAGGAGGCAACCCAGTCGGCGCACGAGTCGAAAACAGATATCGGCTGGGGACACCAGATACGCTCCTATGTGCTCCAGCCCTATCAACTGGTAAAAGATCTTCGAACCGGAGTGGAAAGCACAAACCCGTCAGCCGTGCTGGATGGCGATCTAAATCCCTATATGGAAGCAGCCCTTGCGCACCAGGTCTCTGGTGAAGACAAGGTCGTTGAGGATATCGAATAGAGCGTTGCTCAAAGCAATGATTTAAGGCGTGTACCGGCGCGCACATAGCGGGCAGGGTTCTGAGGTTTGCCACGGTAGCGCACTTCATAGTGAAGATGAGGCCCGGTTGAGCGACCGGTACTTCCGACTTTACCGACGGTCACGCCGGCCTTGATCCGCTGCCCGACTTTCACCAATACTTTGCTCATATGTGCATACCGGGTGATAAGTCCATTGCCATGCACCACTTCAACCATCAGACCATAACCGCCATTTCTGCCGGCTTTGACAACTTTGCCATCGCCGGTGGCCCGGACCGGCATGCCGCGGGGTGCGCGAAGGTCTATGCCGCTATGCAGGGCGGCGCGTCGTTCAAACGGGTCAACACGTCTGCCAAAACGGCTGGACGTTGATTGGCCAGGCAACGGGTTTCCCACCGGCAATTTGGATACCGTCTTTCGGGTTTTATTCAGGTTTGCAAGCGCTGCATCAAGTGCTGTAATCTGGGTTGCAAAATCCTCCTGGTTGCCAAGTTCAACCAGCGGGCCGCCTATGTTTTCTGTCGGTTCGCCTGGCAGGGAAACGCCGATGTTTTTCAGAATTCTTGCAATTTTTTTGGTTTTACTGATCGCATTTGACCGCAGTTCCTTCAGGGCCGATATCTGTTTCGTCTCAACATCCTGCAACGAGTTTTCCATCGCATTAAAGATGCCACCGGATTGGCCAAAATATGCAAGCGCGGTGTTGGAGTTATCCACCCTGGACGGTGCAAAACCGAGAACGGAAGTGGCAAATGGAGAGCTGGTTCCACTCAACGCACCCAGTTGAAGCTCTGTTGAGTCACGGCTTTGTAACTTGAAAACCCCGTCCAGCGGCTGACTGGAGCCCATGTTGGCCTGAATCTCTTGAGGACGGGATTTTGGTACAGCAACGGTCGCCGGGGTCAGGCCGTTTGTTGCAGCCTTTTTCAAAACATCGCCAAATATATCCGAACGTGAACCAAGTTCAGACTGTCGTTTGAGCAGTTCTTGAACGCGTGATTCAACCGCCTGTTGCTCAACAAGTTGTTGACTGGTAATCAAGTCAATTCGAGAACGCAGGGCGGTAATTCGTGCTTCGTATTTGTGCTGAAGACGCGCCTGTTTGGCAAGTGAGGCACCAATTAGGTCATCCCTCATGACAAGATAGGCCGTGGCACCAAGATAACCCAACACAAATATGCCCAAAATACCGCTAACAGTTGCAACATATGCAGGGCGAACCGTAAATTTTCGGGTTTTATCGCCCTTGGTAATGGTGATGGTATGCAGGTTGCTGCGACGGCCAAATGACTGCTTGTTTCCGGGGGTAGTGGGATGACTCATTCTTTGCGTACTCACTTGATTTTCCAATCCGGGAACCCGCCTGGTTAATCAAGTGTCGCCGTTTATAGTTAACAAAACTTTGCTCTGGGAGAAATGGTTACAGATTTTCCGGAAAATTGTGGAAATTGTTATTTCTTTTCAGTCAGGTCAAAGACCGCCGCCAGAACTTCATCGATATGGCCTTTGACTTTGACCTTGTGCCAGATACGGGCGATTTTCCCCTGAAAGTCAATCAGGATTGTAGTCCTCTCGACGCCCATATATTTACGCCCATACATGCTTTTTTCCACCCAAACACCATAGGTTTCGAGTGTTGTTTTTTCTTCATCTGACACCAATATGACATCCAGATTGTACTTTTCCTTGAATTTGTCGTGTTTTTTAACCGGGTCGGGCGACATGCCGACAACTATCGCCCCCAGTTTGGAAAACTTATCCCTGGCATTGGTGAAATCAATGGATTCAGCAGTGCACCCGGATGTATCATCCTTGGGATAGAAATAAAGCACAACAATATTTCCTTGCTGCTCCGCAAGTGAAAACAGGCTTCCACCATCGCGAGGCAGGGTAAACCGTGGTGCTTGAGAGCCAATTTCAGGTCCAGCCATCAATAATGTTCCAACTTGATTTCAACAAAATTTGGGCTGATTTACCCGATATCAAGACTTGAAGACCAGAGAATTCATTCAATATTCACCGCACAAGGCATGATCGCCTGTATTTAGTGCTGTGATCATTGTAGGAATTGTGTCGAATCGTATCACTCCAAGCCAGTGGCCTCAATAATTACCCAAATGTCAAAAAAAAGCGACATCAAACCGTTAGCCCACTATCCTTCAGCGATGGCTCAGGGCAACGCGCCGCTAAAAATGCCGATTGGACGCAGATATTGGCGCACCATATCAAAGCTGTTCGGAGGATTGGTGCTGCTGGCCTTGGTTGCCGTGTCCGGGTTATACATGTTCCTGTCCAGCGGACCTGTATCCAATGAGCGTCTTCGGCAGGAAATGGTTTCTACCCTTTCTTCAATGATGGGCCCGGAATTATCGGCCAGAATTTCAAAATCGAGAATTTCCATCGGCAATAGCGGGCTGTTGTCAATTGCAGCTGATCAGGTAAGCATCACCAGGAAGCTTGATGGTATGGCCTTTGGCAATGCTGGTGAGGTTCGCATTGGGCTTAAGGTTTTACCGTTGCTCAGCGGCAAATTCCAAGTGGAATCAGTTCTGATTGCCGATGCGTTGATTGATGTAAAATCGATCCGCCCGGATATTGGCAGCCCGCAGGCAGTTTGGCCTGATGCACTGCACCTTGAGAAATTGATGCAAATACCGGCAAAACGGCTGCACTACTGGGCGAACGAAATGACAACCGCCGGGTTGAAAAAGTTGACATGGCGCAACCTTCGTCTCAACTCCATCTATCCTTCGGCTGATAAATCAACCGATTTGATAGTCCATCTAATGGAAATCAAGAATGG
>QIIJ01000519.1 GCA_003232595.1 Aurantimonadaceae bacterium
TTGTACCGTCGCAGCCGTTTTTCAATGCGCTCGGCTGCAGCATCAAAGCTGGCTGTGGGGTCTTTTTCCCGGCCTGTTGCCTGCAACATCATGCCGGTATCCAGATTGACGAGGCATTCGGTCCGAAAACCACTATTGTGCTTTTCGATTGTCACGTGACCGTTAAATCCGCCATCAAAATATTTCGCAACTGCATCGCCTATCCGGTCTTCGATACGTCCTCTGAGAGAATCGCCAATATCCATATGCAGTCCGGCTATGCGAAGGTTCATTTGCGTATCTTCCTTGTCATCGCTTCATAGGCACTTAACCTAACCTTATTTAAGGCGAGGCAGAAGCTTTTTCGGATTTTTTTGTTCGGGGCTGTTGATAGGTTCTCCGGCAAGACACTATTGTTGAAGTATAGGTCCCAATTACCGTAAGCCGTCGCTATCTATTGTTCAAGTGATGGTTTGTCAAGCCCGATTTGTGAGTGTCTGATTCGAAACAGGCTCTGAGGATTCAACATCATTTGATGCCGGCAAGAGCTTTCTTTTCACGCCGCCGCTGAACCGAAGAAGGAATGTGCAGGGCTTCTCGGTACTTTGCCACTGTGCGACGCGCAATATCGATGCCTTCATCGCGTAAAATTGCCACAATTTTGTCATCCGACAAAACATTTTTCGCAATTTCATTGTCGATCATCTGACGAATTTTGTGGCGGACTGATTCGGCTGAAAAGGCTTCATTGTCACCGATTGACTGAATCGCCGTGGTAAAAAAATACTTCAATTCAAATATGCCCCGACCAGTGAGCATATATTTGTTGGAGGTAACCCGGCTAACCGTTGATTCATGCATACCAATGGCATCGGCAATGGTTCGCAGGTTTAACGGTCGCAGATAATGCACTCCGCGCAGCAGAAACTCATCCTGGGTTCGAACAATTTCGGAAGCTACCTTGAGAATTGTCTGTGCCCGCTGATCGAGGCTCTTGTGCAGCCAGTTGGCGGTTTGCAGACAGTCATTTAAAAATTCAATCTCGTGTTCACTGGAGGCGGATTTCGAGACTGTGGCAAAATAACTCTGATTGACCAGGATACGCGGCAGGGTTTCGGTGTTGAGCTCCACCTTCCAGCTTCCGTCATTGGCGAGGCTGACAATAACATCGGGAACAACCGGACGCATTGCACCGTGCTCAAACATTGTACCGGGTTTGGGGTCCAGCGCCTGAATTTCCTGCATCATATCGACGAGGTCATCACGATCAACGGCACAAATTTTGCCCAGTTCCACAAAATCACGCTGTGCCAGCAGATCAAGATTTTCTGTCAGGGCCTGCATTGCCGGATCAAGCCGGTCTTTTTCCGAAAGTTGAAGTCTTAAACATTCCGACAGATCACGGGCACATATTCCCACAGGTTCAAAGGTCTGGACCAGTTTCAGCGCCTCTTTTACCTGAGCAATATCCACACCCAGTCGTTTTGCGATACTTTGCAGATCGCCACGAACATAGCCGCTTTCATCCACATGGTCGAGAAGATCGCGTGCCACAAGCATCATTTGCGGTTCGGCGCCGGTTAAACTCAATTGCCCGGCAAGATGATCGCGCAATGTTATTTTATTGGCAACAAAGGTCTCAAGATTATAATCCTCGCTTGAGGCTGTGGAATAGCCCGGCATGCGGGACCATTGATCCGGGTCAGCCGTTGAACCGGCGACAGGTTTCTGGACTAAAACCTGTTCACTGTCATCAGGAAATACATTTTCAAGGCTTGCATCGAACTTTTCAGAAATTGCTTCGGCACTGGTTTCAAGCGCGCTCGACATCCAGTCAGCCGATTCATTTTCGGCTGGTTCTGAGGAGGTGTTATCCACCAACACAGCCTCCGTTGACAGTGTTTCACGTCTTTCTGGGCTTTCAAGTGCGCTACCCTCAATCCGCTCAATTAAGGGATTACGCTCCAATTCCGCATCTACAAATGCTGCTAGTTCGAGATTGCTGAGCTGCAACAGTTTGATCGACTGCATCAACTGCGGGGTCATCACCAGTCCCTGGGACTGCCTGATTTCCATACGCGGGGTGAGTGCCATCGTCGAAACTGCCTAACCATTTACAATTCGGCAAATTCACACAAAATCGCAAAACGCCGAAAGTCTACTCTAACAAGCCTGACCCGGATTCACCAGTATGGCGAAAACGCGATCGAAGTTTGCCCTACTGCAGAAATAACAGCAACAATTGATCAAAGGGTAAACTGATCACCAAGATAGAGGCGGCGAACATCGACATTGTTAACAATGTCTTGCGGCTTACCATGGGTCAGTACATGGCCGGCGGCGAGAATATAAGCCCGGTCAATCAGACCAAGGGTCTCGCGTACATTGTGATCTGTGATCAAAACGCCGATCCCGCGGCGGGTAAGGTGGCGCACAAGCTCCTGAATATCACCAACCGCGATGGGGTCGATGCCGGCAAAAGGCTCATCCAATAGCATAAAGGCAGGTTTGGAAGCCAGTGAGCGGGCAATCTCGCAGCGACGCCGCTCGCCGCCGGAAAGGGCAATTGCCGGAGATTTACGCAAATGCGAAATCTTGAATTCCTCAAGCAGTTCATCAAGCTGGCGCTTACGCTCCTTGCGGTCGGGTTCAACCACCTCAAGCACAGCGCGGATATTTTCTTCGACCGACAACCCGCGGAATATCGATGCCTCCTGCGGAAGATAACCGATGCCAAGCCTGGCACGCCGGTACATCGGCATCTGGGTTATGTCGTGCCCGTCGAGAATGATTTCCCCTTCATCGGGCGGTACAAGCCCTGTAATCATATAAAAACAGGTGGTTTTCCCGGCACCATTGGGCCCGAGCAGCCCGACACTTTCGCCGCGCCTGACTCCAAGGCTGACGCCATCAACCACCGCGCGGCGCTTGTAGGATTTTTTTAGCCCGCGCACCAGTAACACGCCTTCACGAGATCCCGGCTCACTGGATCGGGAATCCGGGGTCTGTTGTTCATTTGTGATGTCAACCGATTCCTGCCAGGCAGCAGGTTTGTTCAACTGTTCCGGTACTTCCGATCTGTTTTCATCATCGTAAATGGAGGTTGGCAATGAGCTATCCATAATAAATATCTGCAGCAGATTCATTATTGGTCAAAGCGGTTAAAATTTCTGCCAACAGGGCGGTTTCTGCAAATATGATCAATTGGTCGTGGCCGATCCGGGTTCAAACAACATCTTGACCCGACCCGCCTTCTTGCCGCAATTGCTGTCCATCCGGGCAATGCCTGTTTTCAGATTGGCCCTGAACCGGCATCCGGTCATGATGTTTTTACCCTGGGTCAGAACCACATTGCCAATCAGTTCCACATCTTCGGTTTTCATGTTGAAAGACCCTTTGTCACTGGTGGCCTCGTTATCTTCAGAACGAACATAGACCGTGCCGCTGACTTCAAGCCGTTTGATGGAATTGTTCTGGACCTTCTTGCTCTTGTCACCTTTGGTATAAAACACTTTGAGTTCATCCGCTTTGAGCAGAGATTTACCCTGCACCACTTTGACATTGCCGGTAAAAATCGCCATTGCCTGCTTGTCAATGACCTTCAACTTGTCGGCCTCAATCTGAATAGGAGACTTGTCGCCGGATCTAAATCCTGAAAATGCACCAACGCTTTGAGCTTGTGCGCCATACACAGCTATCAGGCTGAGTACCAGAACAACAATGCCTGTGCCTTGAAATAAACCTTTTGAGGTTGTCGTGAACTGTCGAACTATATTACCGGGCATTGGGAATTATCCGTTCAAAAAATACTGCTATTCTGAATCTGCAGCAGGTTGAATTGTCATTCGAACCCGTTTGTTAAAAACGACAGTATCACCGCTGTCTATAACCTCCAGCCCGTCTGCTGATATGGTTGAGGTGGTCGTTGTGACATTGACCGGATCCTTGCTGACAAGCTTACCCGATTTAAGATTTATCTCGGCTGAATCAAGCTTGATGACGGTGCCATCCTTTCGGTTGATGACAATGTCTTTGTCAAGGCTGAGCCACTCTTTTGCAGAATTGTAGGTTCCTGAATTTGCATCTATATCGGCAAAATCGCCCTCGCCTGCAGGCAACATCGCATCGATGAGTTCAAGCAAAACGATATCGGGTTTTTTCAAATCCTGTACAGCTCTTTTGGCATTGAGATCGTAGGGCTGGTTACTGGCATTGTACCCCTTTACCCGCGGTGCTTCCATGATGAGTTTGCCGTCCTTTATGCCGGAGTTTTCGGCACTGAACTGCTCTGCCGGACTTGTTTTGAAATAGGACAGACCAACAAACCATACGACAAGGCCAACCGCCAGTACCGGCAGGGCAGCTTTGAGGCATCTGACCATTACTGAATGCAGGCGCGCGTGACGAAACTGACTGTCGTGACGCTGATTTGCGGTAGGTGCATTTTCCGGATACAATCCGGCTTCATTCTGGCCGGCTTCATTCTGGCCTGAATTTTCTGCTACATATATGGACACATCTACCCCCGGTTATTCTCACGGCATTTTAGACCGAACCGGTCCGTTTCCTATTAACCTGCCATCAAAATAAGCCAGTTCCCCCTGTAATTTTGAACCACTGTTTTGTGGTGATATTGCGACGGCTTTCCAAAAAGGGTCCGCAGGATCATTCTTATGAACCAGCCCTTTAGTTTCTACGAATGGGCAAAAATGTCAATTTCCGGCCAGCCGGCAAGGTCAAGCCGGGCACGCACGGGCAAAAAATCAAAACAGGCACGGGCAATTTCGCTCCGTTCTTCCCGCTCAAGACGGATATCAAGCTGCTTTTGCAGGCGGTGAAGATAAAGCACGTCAGACGCGGCATAGGAAAGTTGGGCAGAAGACAATTCTTCTGCTGCCCAGTCCGAGCTTTGCTGCTGCTTGGACAAATCAACGCCAAGTAGTTCTCTGGTCAAATCCTTTAACCCGTGGCGGTCGGTATAGGTACGGGTCAACCGCGAGGCAATCTTGGTGCAATAGACCGGCCCGACCAGAACACCAAATGCATGAAATAGCACGGCAATATCAAAACGGCCAAAATGAAACAGCTTTTCCTTGCTGCTGTCGCCAAGCAGGGCTTCCAGATTGGGTGCGTTTTTTTGTCCTTTGGCAATCTGCACCACATCGGCGCTGCCGTCACCTGGCGATAATTGAACCACACACAAACGATCGCGATGGGGATGGAGGCCAAGGGTTTCAGTATCAATCGCCACAGAGCCCGGATAATTGGAGAGATCAGGCAAATCGCCCTGATGAAGCCGGATTGTCACACTGTTTCCTTTGATGGTGATTGATATTTTTCGGTTAAGCCAGCTAAGGGCTGTGAATGTTAATATTCCGCTAAACTGTTACCACCCTAATCACCTGTGCAACAACGCACTGTGCAATAAGGCACGCAACCTTCGACCGTAATTTGATAATATAACCATAATATGGGGCTGAACCAAGTGTAATATCAGGAGCAGCACAATGATATTTCAATCAGCGCGTTTTAAGGGAAATCATCGTCTTGCTCATGCCGGCGACAATGATCCACCACCTATGAGAAAGGGCGAAAAAGGCCCCGCCGTGGTTATCGTTCAGCAGGCGCTGATTGATGATGGCTACGAGATGCCGGGGTCGGTGGATGCCCTTGGCAATCCCGATGGAGACTACGGCAAAGAGACCAAAGGTGTTGTCTGGGACTTTCAGGTGAAGCACAAACTACCGGGCAAGGATGGTATTGTCGGCGGCCAAACTTTGGGCAAGCTCGATGATTTGTTAAAAAAAACACCAGGA
Source organism: Aurantimonadaceae bacterium (assembly GCA_003232595.1). Lineage (GTDB taxonomy): Bacteria > Pseudomonadota > Alphaproteobacteria > Rhizobiales > Rhizobiaceae > SZUA-100. Next base: position 5,796 of record QIIJ01000519.1, read on the forward strand.
CCGAAACCGCCGCCAAAACCACCCAAACCACCGCCGCCGCCAGCTTTGTCCAAAATCAAGCAATTATTGAAAATAGACATCAAGCTGGCAAAAAAACTGGTTCCAGCCAAAATAGTGACAAACG
>QIIJ01000596.1 GCA_003232595.1 Aurantimonadaceae bacterium
AAACTTTTTGCTGTTGGGCGAATCTTGAATATTCTGGGTGTTTTCGGAGTTGTATCCGGTGCAACAGCTGTTGCGATCGCAACTATGAGTTCAATCTCAATACTCACGGGTATCCCCCTTGATGGCGAAAATATTGCCGCGAGTCAGGGGTTATTTGCAACTATCCTGATTGTCATTGCAGCCGATTTCAGCGTTTACTGGATACACAGGATGCACCATGAGGTCGATTTTCTTTGGCCTTTTCATTCGGTTCATCATAGTGCGGAAGTTATGAGTCCAATCACTATATACCGCAAGCATCCAATGTATGACCTGATAGCTGTTATCCTCAAAAGCCTGCTTATCGGTATTGTTCAAGGCATCATCCTAATATTTGTTTTTGATGGCGTTGACATGATTACAATTGGTGCGGCCAATGCATTCTACTTTATGTTCAATATGCTGGGGTCAAACTTCCGCCACACCCATATCTGGATCGATTATGGCAGGGTGATTGATCATATCTTTATTTCACCTGCCCAACATCAAATCCATCACAGCCGGGCGCCAGAGCACATTGACAAAAACCATGGTGAGGTTTTTGCCTTGTGGGACTGGATGTTCGGCACTCTTTATGTTCCGAACAAAAAAGAAGTGCTGGAATTCGGTATCGTTGACGAATTTGGTGATGCCATTCAACAACCCCATGGAACACTGAAAGACGCACTGGTTGAGCCTTTTCTCTCAAGCCGAAAAGCATTCGAGGCACGATCAGCATTGTCCAGACAGACGGGGACCGGGAACGACTAACCAATCGCCTGAATCAGTAAACATATTTTTTTTGGAACGGACGGTATTTTGGCCAAAGCTGTTGAGCAGTTCCAAATCAAACCAATTGGCCTTGTTTGCATTAACCGGAATCTGTAGATTGTCACGTTAGTGAAAATGAAAGAAAACTTGATGTCGCAAGTGGTTATCAGTGGTACCGGCGTGTTTACGCCTCAGGAGGTGATCTCCAATGCTGAACTGGTTACCTCATTTAATGCCTACGCGGATCTCCAGAACGAAAAATATGTCGATGAGATTGCTGAAGGAAGCCGCCAGGCTATCGCCCATTCAAGCGAGGAATTCATTTTCAAGGCTTCGGGAATTGAGCAACGGCACGTATTGAACAAAAGCGGCGTACTTGATCCAAAAATCATGCACCCGGTATTTCCCAAACGCCAGGATGGCGAATTATCTCTTATGGCCGAAATGGCAGTTAAGGCCTGCAATATTGCCTTGGAACAGGCCGAACGCGCCGCCACAGATATCGATGCTGTAATCGTTGCAGCCTCCAATCACGAACGTGCCTATCCGGCAGTTGCGATTGAGGTTCAGCAGGCACTGGGAGTGGAGGGTTTTGGCTTTGACATGAACGTCGCATGTTCGTCGGCCACATTCGGAATTCAGGCCGCCACCGACATGATCAGGTCGGGCTCGGCCCGCGCAATTCTGGTGGTTAATCCTGAAATATGTTCCGGTCATCTTGAGTGGCGCGATCGCGATTGCCATTTTATATTTGGCGATGTCTGCACGGCAGTTTTGCTGGAACAGAAAAACCTCGCCATTGCGACCGATCAGTTTGAGATTGTTTCCACCAAATGTCTGACAAAATATTCCAACAATATTCGCAACAATCACGGATTTCTTCGCCGCTCCCTGCCAGCAGGCCTGAGCGACCAGCGCGACATGCAGTTCATGCAAGAGGGGCGCAAAGTATTCAAGGAAGTGGTGCCGACCGTTGCCAACCTCATTCTTGAACATCTGGGAGAAGAAAATATCGATGTCGCCGACATCTCCCGCATGTGGCTGCACCAGGCCAACAAGGCGATGAATGATTTGATTGGTCGCAAAGTGCTGGGCCGGGTGCCGGAACCAGATGAACAACCCAATATTCTGCAAAAATACGCCAATACATCTTCCGCAGGTTCCATCATCGCATTTTCACAAAACAGCAACGATCTTGCCGATGGCTCGCTCGGTATAATTTGTTCATTTGGTGCCGGCTATTCAGTTGGCAACGTGATTGTGCGCAAGCGGATTTTGTGACAGGGTACAATACCGCGCAGGCGTAAAGAAAGGTAAAGTCGTCCCGTTCAGCTTGCACGCAACCCCATTTGCGACTAATCGAAGCAAGGGCAATTCGATATCTGGAGATGATTATGGGACATGATGCAACCGGAAGACAGGTTATTTCACACTTGCGGATTGTATTCCTTTTTGCAGCAATTTTTCTCGCACTTGGATATTCGGTTGCCCAGGCTCAACTTGTTCCGCCCACCGGCACAAAAAGCACAACTGAGGGCACCAAAGTCACGCTTCCAGACCCGTTGACACCGGCAGCCGTTCGCGGGTTGGTTTCAACCCTCAGCGATCAACAGGTGCGTGAACTATTGCTCGATCAGCTTGATGCGGTTGCCCAAAAAGAGCAAGCAAAAAAATCGGACAATGAAACCGGCTTTGCCGGACAGCTTGGAACCTGGGTAAGCAGTTTAGGTAGCAATTTTGTAGCCGCGGTCACAAGAATTCCACGCATTTGGGACGGTTTAAAAACCAGCACATCGAACTTTGTCGAAAGACATGGTTCGTTGGGTATTTTCAAACTTATCGGGTTGATTATTGGCGCTATTAGCGCCGGGCTTATTGCGGAATATATCGTAAATTATCTGACACGCAAAAGACGCGAAAACGCCCAGAGTACTGAAGACACAGATTCGCTTGGTAAAACTCTGAAAGTGTTGGGATCACGCTTGTTTTGGGACTTTATCGCCCTGTTCGTTTTTTTCGTCGTTACAAGGATAATTGTCCAAACATTTGTTTCAATCGAATTTGTGCCGGTTGTTACTTTATTCATGGTTCAGATGATTGTTATTCCCCGATATGCATGGGTAATTTCGCGGTTCATGATGGCGCCGAACAACTCCAAACTTCGTCTGATAAACGCAACAAATGAAGTCGCATTATTTTTCCATCGCACTACAATTGGGCTTGCCGTTTATGTTGGCTTTATGTCGTTTATCATTAAATTTCATGTATTGTATGGCGTTCAGGTGGGTGAAATATGGCTCGGATACTGGCTCAACGCGATCCTGTTTATTACATTAATCATATTAGCATATAAGGCCCGCGAGGGCATGAAGCAGGTCTTGATCGGTCCGAACCCGGAAGAAGTTACACCAACTGAAATGCGGTTTGTTCGCATATATCCGTGGTTTGTCATCGGGTTAATCGTGCTTATGTGGTTCGTGGTCGAAATCATTGCCAGCACCGGGCGATTTGATTTAATAAACGGGCAGCAATACGTGGTACTTGGACTATTGCTCTTTGCTCCATCGTTTGACACAGGAATACGCGGTCTTGTTCGCCATCTGGTTGCTCCAATGCAGGGCGAAGGGCTGGTTGCGCAAGCTGCCTATCATTCCACCAAACGCAGTTATATCCGTATTGGGCGCATAATAATGTTTGCATTGCTGATTATTATTATCGCCAATCTTTGGGATATTGATTTTGAAAATATGGCATCCATGGGTGTTGGAGCCCGGTTTGCAGGTGATTTTTTACAATTTCTGATGATACTGGCAATTGGCTATCTGGTTTGGGAAGTTGTCACACTGCTCCTCAACCGCAAACTGGCCGCCGAGCAAACGGCTGACGGCTTTGATCTCAGCGCCGATGAACCCGGTGGTGGTGAAGGCGGTGGCCAGGGTGGCTCGCGGCTTTCGACAGTTATTCCAATGGTACGATTTGCCCTGCAGGTCGTTATCCTCACCATGACCGTATTGATTGCGCTGAGCAATATCGGCGTTGATACAACGCCACTGCTTGCCGGTGCCGGTATCGTCGGTCTGGCCATTGGATTTGGCGCACAGGCGCTGGTCAAGGATGTGGTCGCAGGCATTTTCTTCCTGGTAGATGATGCATTTCGTGTTGGTGAATATCTGGTCATCGGCACCACCGTTGGTACTGTGGAGAAAATATCGCTGCGCTCTCTGCAATTGCGTCATCACAAGGGACCTGTGCACACAATTCCCTTTGGCGAAATGCGGCAGGTTACAAACAATTCTCGCGACTGGGTGATCACAAAGTTGAAATTCACCATTCCATTTGACACCGATATCAATAAAATCAAAAAGATGTTCAAGGTGATCGGAGCTGAAATGCTTGAAGCACCTTATGCCGATGACATATTGCAGACATTCAAGTCTCAAGGGGTCTACGATGTCGATGATGTTGGCATCATTATTCGTGGCAAATTCATGACCAAGCCGGGCACACAGTGGATCATCCGCAAGGATGTTTATTCCCGCGTTCAAAAAGCCTTTGAAGCCAATGGTATCGAATTTGCCCGCAAGGAGGTTCGGGTGAATATGCCGGGATTGGACAATCAAACGGAATTGACTGAGGAGCAGAAGAAGACAATATCTGCTGCGGCAAGTGAGGCGGCCGAAACTCCGACCCCTGTCAAAAGCACATAATCTGTGCAGAAATTCAACGCTTTGGCCTCGATTTAATACCATCCCGCAATGATTTGTCTTGCAGGGTGATTTTCTGCTTGAAACATGCTAGTGAAGATGTGTATCTGCCAATAGCAGTACCATTGGCATGATCAATTTCACTCATTGAGTTTATCAACAAGAGGAGACTACCAAAATTCGTCGACCGCACAGAGCATCCGCGCCGCAGAAAAAAGGCCCGCGCGCGAACCGGGATATCACCGCAGAAGAAATTCAGCTGATTGATGCTGAAGGAGAAAACAGAGGCACCGTTCCCCTTGAGGAAGCGTTGGAAATGGCACTGGATGCCGGCCTTGATCTGGTGGAAATCTCGCCCACAAACCGCCCCCCAATTTGCAAAATTCTTGACTTCGGCAAATATAAATATGCCGCACAAAAGAAAGCTTCCGAGGCGCGCAAAAAACAGAAAACCATTGATATCAAAGAAATCAAGATGCGTCCGAATATCGATACGCACGACTATGATGTGAAAATGCGCTCTGTTCGCCGCTTTTTTGATGATGGCGACAAGGTAAAGGTCACGCTTCGTTTCCGTGGCCGCGAAATGGCGCATTTGAATCTTGGCATGGAGCTTTTGCAAAAGGTGAAAGCTGATACCGAAGAAATCGCGAAAGTGGAAGCCGAACCCAAACTTGAAGGTCGACAGATGATGATGGTGTTGTCGCCCAAATAGGCTTGCTGCTTGATCCACCAGCGATATTTCGAATGCCCTGCCCATTGGCGGGGCATTTTTATATTGTGCATGTGAATGCAGTAATACCAAAGGCGGCAGCCTTTGAATCACCCTCTCTCACGGCCATTCCTCCACTTCGTTTCGGGCCTGCGAGGCGCGCCGCATAAGCGGCGGCTCGTATTTTACTCGCAATCACATCAACATCGTTAAAAGGCCAACGCCCTTGGTATAATTCAGTTTCTGCTGGCCTGCCCGATGCTGATATGCAATTCTTGTCTGGAACAATGACCGCACAATGCGGCATATCAAACAGGGAGAATTTTAATACACTTTGCATTGCCGCAACCGGCGCAATGATTATGAGCGCTGCACAGGCGCAAACCCGTATCACTTACAAGTCGGCAAAGACCACTTCGTCCTATTACCAGATGGCGGTGCAGATTGCAGAAGGCATGAAATCCGGCTCCAACGGTGATATCATTGTTACGGTTGAAGAAAGCCAGGGTTCGGTTCAAAATGTTATGGAAGCCGCCGTGCGTCCGGGCAATTATGTTTTCACCACGCCACCGGTGCTGGTCAGGCTTGCCAAGGGCGGCAAGGCAATGTTCAAGGACAAGGCCAACCCGAAGTTCGGCGACATTCGCGCACTCTTTCCCATCCCCTCGCTGACCATGCATTTTGTCATGAGCAGCAAGTCCGGAGTGACGGACTTTGCCGGTATGGAAGGCAAAACCATTCTGCTCGGCAAGGGCTCTTTTGGTGCCCGTGAAGGTGCCAAGTACCTGAAACTGTTCGGTCTTGAAGGCAAGGTAAAACTGGCCGAGGTCGAGCTTTCCAATGCGGGCCCGGCGCTCAAGAATGGCCAGATTG
>QIIJ01000640.1 GCA_003232595.1 Aurantimonadaceae bacterium
AAGAAATATTCACCGCCCTTTGTGGTGACGAAAGGCGGCATGTCGGCGCAGAAAAATGGTGGTTTGTCGCCGTCTGGATCGGTTGCGACAATGAATTTGCCGGGGAAATCCGGGTCACGGTGACCGATTACCGGGCAGGTATCGTTGCCCCCTTGAAAGTCGAGCCCGTATTGCATCCACTGCTGCTGCAGGAATTCAAACTGACGGAACAGGCTGGCACAGAGCGCCATGAAAATGATGCCTTTTTCGCCTTCCTTTTTACCCTTTTTGGGGTGTTCATAGGGCAGGCCGCGGCGCAATATCCTGCGGCGTTTGTTGAGAGCAGATCCGAAGTCCGGTTTTGCTTCTTTTTCGCCGGTAAGCGCACCGATGACCACATTGGGGTCAAGCATGTCGCGGGCATTTCCACGTCGCAAATGAGCGCCATAGGGGCATTTAATGCCAAGCGGGTCTTCGGAATAGGTAAAATCTGTCTCGCGTTGTTTTATTGCGGCAATTCTTTTTTGCAGCGCAAGAACTCCATCACCGTTCGGCTCCTTTTGTTCAATCTTCAGGGCCGCAACCGCCTCTTCCAGATCATTATTGAAATGGGAGCGGAATTTTTGCCGGTCCTTTTCTGTGGGTGCCTTGACCAGCGGCGTTCCATCACGCCAGCGGCCAACCATCTTGGCTTTGATTGTATCCCCTGCCTCACTTTTGCCCATATCCATAATCGTTGCATAATTGGTTGCAACATTTTCGATGTAGTCGTCAAACCGGTCGACATGTTCCTGTAGTTTGCGATAGGCCATGAACGTGCCGTTGCGGGAGATTTCCGGTGGCAGGGCGGCAGAAGGTATTTCCTGGGATTCATCAGGGTGGCCAAGCAGGAATTCACCGGTTGCAAGTGGTGCCCAGGTGCCATCGGGCCTGATCTTGCCGCGCCCTGGCACTCGTGCGGCCTCAATCTCGGGCGTAAACTGGCCTTCAAATACTGGATCCCCAATGCCGTCACGATAACCAAAATGCTCCTCTGCGGTAGGGAACTCTCCCAACGGCGTTGATTTGAAAATCGCTGATACTTCCTGATATTTGGCGTTGTCTGGACCGTTGCCACGGAGGATTACAACACCGATTTCCGGCTTGCCATTATTGGTATTGAGGAGATCGCCTCCTTTGTCCTTCATAACGGCATTAGTGGTGATCATCTTTTCAAGCCATTTGGTTTTGGCATTGAGATCGGCAATGACCACATTGCCTCGTTCAGCTTCGTCTCTATCCATCAGGGCATTCATTGATATCCAGATGTGGACCTTTTTGCCACCATTGTTGTTTTGCCAGATCGGGTCCCAGTTTTTACGCCCGCTTTCACCCTTGTCACTCAAAATGTAATTGCGCTCAGCCATGCCATCAATGAACTCAGAGGGCATCGCCTTCAGGGTGCGGGTAGAGATTTTCAACGCCTCAAGGCCGGCATAGGAAAATCCTATGTTGAAGGTGATTTCCGGCCGTTTGATTTTTTCAATTCCATTGTCGGGATAACCGCCAGAATCCTGGCCCTCCCAGCGGATGGCGCTGGTGACATAGGGAACGATTGCATTGATAAATCGACGTGCGGCATCGGCATCCTTGATGTGGAGGAAGAAATAGCGCGCCTTTGGATAGCCGAAGCGGCCATATGCGCGGATAACATTGCCCTGAATATCGGCGAGGTCCAGCTTTTTTGTCATGATGCCATTTTTCTTTCCGCACGAATTGTTCCCGGTTGCTGGGTTGGCTTTTTTACCGATTCAGGTTTGCTTTGTTCAAGGAATTTGCCAAATTCATCATGCAACTGCTGAGCCTTGCACCCCTGATTTGTGATGGCAAAATCGGTCAGCTCCTGTTGCAAATAAAGTGACTTTAATACTGATTTAAGGTCAGATTTGAGAGGCATCGGGAAGGGCTTTTTCCCGTGATTCATAATGCCGCGATAGGCCAGGAATACTGTAACGCCAAGTGTTAGGAGCAATGAAAGGAGGAAAAAACCAAACCACCAACCGGTGTCAGCGCTGCCTGTGGAAATCCACAGATAGAGTTGCCGGAGTGTGCCCAACAAAGCAAATACTGTTGTGAGGCCGCCGAACACTGCGGCGATTTTTGTCGGTAAACTTTGAGGAGTTGCGAAAAATCCATCAAGTTCTGGTGTGGTTTGCCAGTAGTCATTGAATGGCATGACGGTTTCGACCTGGCCAAGTCGAACAAACTGCTTGAAGTTTCCAGCATTCATTTTTTCTGCATCAAACCCGTGGCAGTGAATAAACAATTCTGATAATTTGTCCGGCATCTGCTGCCAAAGGTCTTCAAGATACTGATCAAGTTCTTCTTCTCTACCAAGCGGTGCGTCAATTTCTGCAACCCATACCAGAAAGGGATTGCTTAGCTGATCGACTTGTTCGGGATCCAGCAGGTTTGTTACTTTGCCAAAAAGGCGACCAACAACCGGCAGGCCGCGGAGTTTGTCTGTCACCACGTTACTTGGATTACGGCCATTGTAAATTGCGTTGTCAATGACAAAAAACCGGGTGAAATGAGTTTGGATGTTTTTCGCAAAGTGGCTGTTTTTTTCCGCCCGTTTTTTCGTTCCGCCCGGTGCGTATTGCCAATATGTCGCGGGGCCCTGCTGGGCTGTTGCGCCAACTGAAAGCATGTGTCGCACCATTTGAACCGGCAAGAGAGGCATCACCTGATCATCACCAATTTCCATATTAATCAAAGGACCGTTTTTGATCGGAAACATTGTGGTCAGAAAGTATCGTCCGCTATCGAGATTTGGCATGGGTCATTTCCTGATCAGTCAATGGCTTTTTTAAAGGTGCGGGACCAGTAGTTCACAAAACGAATGCGGTGGCCGCTTGCCCGTTCGGAATCGATGCTGGCGACCGGTGCAAAACCAGGTGAGGGCAGGGAATTCTGCAGCCTGGCCAAAGCCTTGTTGTAGGCCTTTTGAAACTCCTCTGGCGAGACCTTCAGATCACCGTGCATTTTTTGCAGCTTTTCGAGTTCTTCCCGAACTCTGAATGCCGCCTTGATATCGCGCTGGCCTGCACCGGGGGTGGCATTATAATAGTAGTCTGTAGTTATCTGGTTATGGACAATGTAATTCTTGAACGGGGTTATTGGAATTGAATGGGGGTATTTGATTGAGGTGTACCACAAGAGATCCAGACCGGAGGGAATTCCGTCTGAAAACGCATCAATATACTGGTCCCATGTACCGTTAAAATTACTGCAAAACAGCATGTAGTCATTTTTCAGCTTTTGCTTTTCAATGCCGCCTTTTTTTGGGCCGCCCATATCCGGCCAGTCGTTGTTTTTGATGATAACCCAGCGGGCAAAGTGAATGATTGAGAGCCCCAGAAGGCCTTTCAATGTACCGGGAGTTGCTCGGGAAAACATAAACAGAAAGCGCGTGATCCAGGTCCGGCTCGGCTTCATCGGCGTGATCACATTCATCGCGTAGGCTTTGCCAGCAATATTCGACATGCTCTCTTCCCCAAAAAATCGCGCAAAAATAGTGTTCTTAGTAAAACACAATAATGACATTCAGTGTGTGATTATCTTCACATCAATGAATTTTATGGCGCAACAATACGCGTCCGGCAATTGCATCCAGTTTTGCAACAAGCTCAACATCACGTGCTTCTGGCGCCGTCATTATGGCAAATTCCAAAGCCGTATCCGAACCGACCGGGCAGGCCTCATGCTCTCGGGGCAGGTCATGTGCCAGTCTCGTAATGAGCCGAATGGCGTTCTGGGTGTTGTCTTTGAGAGTTGCAATAATGGCTGCGATATCCACATTTCCGTGGTCGGGATGCCAGGAGTCAAAATCGGTTACCATCGCTACGGTTGAATAGCAGATTTCCGCCTCACGCGCGAGCTTTGCTTCTGGCATGTTGGTCATGCCGATAACATCGCAGCCCCATTCGCGGTACAGCTTCGATTCTGCCTGGGAGGAAAATTGCGGTCCTTCCATCGCCAGGTAAGTGCCGCCGGAATGATGGGCAATCTCCTCGGCAATCGCGGCTTTTTCCACCTGACGTGCAAGCAGTGGCGAAACCGGCTCTGCCACTGAAACATGAGCCACACATCCTGCTCCAAAAAAGCTCTTTGCACGGGCAAATGTGCGGTCGATAAACTGGTCGACGATTACAAATGTGCCAGGTGGCATGGTTTCACGAAATGACCCACATGCTGAAACTGAAACCAGATCGGTAACACCGGCGCGTTTTAATACATCAATATTTGCGCGGTAGTTGATGTCACTTGGTGACATCTTGTGTCCGCGACCGTGCCGCGGCAGTCAGAAGGTTCCCCCCATGGGCTTTCAATTATTTCCCATCGGGCATTGTCCATTTCTATATCATAAACGCCTGAGCCTCCAACGATGCCAAGAATGGTTTTAGTCATGCTTTCTCCTGCTGGGTTACAAGTTTCAGGGCCCGTTCAAGCATCTCCGCCAGACGTTTTGCCCAGATTACCTGCCCGTTGTCATCGGAGATCAGATCATTGCGAATTTCGATCATAACATTGGGCACCGCCGCCATGCAAATTAATGGTATGGGCAACGCCATCTTCCGGGCCATATGGCTCATTGCGACGGGCGATATAGTCTTTACCTGCAAGTGCCAGTAGCGCATCGGCCAGACGAGCGTCCTTATCGTGCAGTATCCCCAGTTCCACGTCGCGGATATTGCCCCTGAAAACCGGCGTGAAGGAATGGATAGTAACAAAAACAGGCGTGCCCGCGCGTTGGTCCAGCAATTGACTTACGGATGCATGGAATGGCTTGTAGATTTGGTCAATGCGTGCAGTGCGTTTCCTGATATCTATGTTCTGATTGCCGGGAATGGGTGTATTCTCACCAATTTCCGGTATGGAGGATGGGTTTTCCGGCGGGCGGTTGCAATCATAGACCAGACGCGAATAGCGTTGGAGTACAAGGGGGGCATCAAGGCTGTTGGCCAAATGTCGAGAAACGGATTCTGCGCCGATATCCCAGGCAATGTGTGCGTTGAGTGCATCGTCATCAAGGCCGAGCCCATTGAGGCATGCCGGGATGTGTCGGCTTGAATGCTCGCACACCAGCACCACAGTCGAATTGCCGTGCGGATTGATAATTTCGGCAGGTGGGCCATTGTCGAGGAGGTGCATTGTGATAAGCTCGGTTTGGTGATTTCCTCGGCATGATTGACATGATTCAGGAACGGCTGGCAAGTTTGGCCTGTAAGATCGGTGTATTACTGAAAGAATAGATAACTTTATTGCGCATCACAGCGCATTTGATGGAATTCTTGTCGTAAATTGAGAAGGGAAATTATCGATGGAGCGTCCGACCGTGACAGAATCGACCCTTTCAGCAGTTCTTCAACCTGTAGCTACTGCCCGTGGTCTTCCAAATGCGCATTATGTTGATCCTGAAATGCATCAGCTGGAACGTGAAAAGGCATTGTTTGACAATTGGGTTGGTGTGGCTTTTGGCAAGGATGTACGAGAGCCAGGTTCGGCCATGCCTGTCGATTTCATGGGGCAACCATTGTTGCTGGTGCGTGACAAGGCGGGCAAATTACGGGTTTTTCAGAACACCTGTCGCCACCGGGGGATGATACTGATTGAGGAGGCTGGTCCCATTCGCGGAGCCATTCGCTGTCCCTACCATTCCTGGTGTTATTCACTTGAAGGCAAACTTGTCACCACGCCGCATGTGGGAGGGCCGGGAATAAATATTGCGCCTGAAATTGTGCGCGAAGAACTGGGGCTGATCGAAATTCGTTCTCATGTCTGGCAGGATATAGTCTTTGCCAATATTTCAGGAAAAGCACCGGAATTCGGGGACTATGCAGATACATTGCTTTCGCGCTGGCGGGAGTTTGAAAAGCCGGTCTATCATGGGGGGCCGGAATCCTCATTTAAGCTTGAGGTCAATTGTAACTGGAAGCTGGCGGTAGAAAACTATTGCGAGAGCTATCATTTGCCGTGGGTGCATCCGGAACTAAACTCCTATTCAAAACTCGAAGACCATTATCATATCATAAATTCCGGGGCGTTTTCCGGGCAGGGGACATTGGTTTATAATCCGCGCCTCGATGACACGGGCCGGAAGTTTGCAGATTTTGACGGGCTTTCAGCCAAATGGGACAAATCAGCTGAATATATTGCGCTTTTTCCCAACGTGCTTCTTGGCGTGCACCGTGATCATACTTTTGCCATTCTGCTGCAACCGGTGGATCACCAGACTACAATTGAGCATGTGGAAATATATTATGCTCAGCAATCTTCGCTCGGCGATGATGTGGCTGACTTGCGCCAAAAAAATGCCGCTATGTGGCGGGCTGTTTTTGAAGAGGATATATTTGTTGTTGAAGGGATGCAGCGGGGGCGTAACGGTCTAAAATTCGACGGCGGCAAATTCTCGCCCGCGATGGATGAGCCGACACATACATTCCATCACTGGGTCGCAACACAATTGAGCAAGTGATGGAGAATGGTGTCGGCAGACAAATTCTAGATGCTTACAAACGGTGCGAATTCCGAGCCCTTGTGCAACTCTATCTGGATGTGGCCGATGACCATGAGGCACGAGCCAATCATGATGCTGCCTGCTACTACTGGACTGTTGCTTACGTTTTTGCCCTTCAGGAAGGAATGGATTGTGCGGAAGAGTTGCGCCAAAAACTGGCCGCCCACGGGAGAGAGTATTGAAAATTTCTCTGACCCGGCCGCCTCAATTAATCATAGACACTAACCGAATTTGCCGGGAATGCGTGCTTAACATCCGAAGAATGTCAATCCAATGCCAGCGATTGCCAGGATTGTAATAAGGATATTAATCCGCACGCCCAAGGTGCTGAAGGCGATGGGCTGGTTTTTTGGCGTGTCCTTTCCCTTGAGTGTTGAACTCATGGAGCTGCGGAATATCTTTGAGTTCGAATTAAAATAAAGATTTGGCAGATAGGCAATTACCGCCAGGATCAGGATTGGCGTCGACAGACTGTTTACGGTGCATATTGTTTCGAGCCAGAACGGCATTGGTCAAAATTACCTTGCTTCGGTACTAATTTCTCATTGGTAGTTTATATCACAGTGGACAAGCAACAGAATATTTGGAGGTTTTAATGAATTTGCAGGCGCTGATGCGGAAACGACTGGAGCAGAATGGCCCGGTGCGAGTCGGTTTGATCGGTGCGGGCAAATTTGGATCGATGTTTCTTTCCCAGGTACCAACCACCCCGGGAATGGAAGTTACAGCGATTGCCGATCTTTCCATTGCTGGCGCAAAAGCTGCCTGCAACGAGGTTGGCTGGGATGATACGCGGATAAATGAGACCAATTTTTTGGAGGACGGTGCGGCCCTTTGTGGCCGTGATGATGTGGATGTGGTGATCGAGGCAACCGGCAATCCCACGGCCGGCATTGTCCATGCGCTTTCAGCGATTGAAAACGGCAAACATGTCATTATGGTCAATGTGGAAGCCGATGTTCTGGCCGGTGCGGCATTGGCAAAAAGAGCTCGTTCCGCAGGCGTGGTATACTCCATGGCCTATGGTGATCAGCCGGCGCTGGTATCCGAGATGGTGGATTGGGCCCGTTCAGCTGGTTTTACTGTTACTGCTGCCGGCAAGGGGACAAAATACCTGCCTGCTTATCACCATGTCACCCCTGATGATGTCTGGTCTCACTATGGTCTGACATCTGAGGAGGCGAAAGTGGCGCGGATGAATCCGCAAATGTTTAATTCCTTTCTCGATGGTACCAAATCGGCGATAGAAATGGCGGCAATTGCCAATGCTTGCGATCTTTCGGTGCCGGAGGGCGGCTTGGCCTTTCCTCCTTGTGGGGTGGACGACCTTGCGCATATTTTGCGCCCGCGTTCTGTTGGCGGGGTGCTGGAAAAAGCGGGTTTAGTGGAGGTTGTCTCCTCGCTTGAGCGGGACGGGCGATCGGTCTTCCGCGACCTTCGCTGGGGCGTTTATGTGATAATTGAGGCGCCCAATGATTATGCGGCTGCCTGTTTCAGGCAATATGGTCTTTCAACCGACGACAGTGGTCGTTATGCCTCGATGTACAAACCGTTTCACCTGATCGGGCTGGAGCTTGGCATCTCGGTACTGAATGCGGCATTACGTGGAGAATCTACAGGAACCACAACAGCGTTTCGGGGTGATGCCATTGCCATTGCCAAACGGGATTTGAAAGCAAATGAGATGCTGGACGGGGAGGGAGGTTTCACTGTTTGGGGAAGAGCCTGTCCTGCGCAGAAAAGTATGACAATGCGTGCTTTGCCCATCGGATTGGCCCATGGGGTTGCGCTTTCGAAGCCGGTGCTCAAAGGGGCGGTCATAACATTCGATGATGTTGTGCTGGATGAAACGTCGCTTGCGGTCAGGGTGAGGCGCGAAGCAGAAGAACTGGCTCTGTAATCTTATTTGGCCGGATTTGCTGGAGACAGAACAAATTTCAGCGTGTCCGGTGCCAGGCAAATTTTGTCTGAACAAGCCTGAATTTCCAACTCAAATCTGGTTGGACCATCTGAGTTTTCTGCAACCGCTGTGATCTCAACCTCACCGTCCAGCAGCGCCAGGGGATTTTTGGAGAAGCCCAACCGTACAATTTTGGGCTTGGGATAAACCACTTTGGGTGCGGTTCCGGCGGTCAGGCTGGTTGGAATTAAATAGTCCTCAAGCGGTTTATTGGCGTTTACATGCCAACCGGGAGCTACTCTCAAATTGACAAGAATTTGGCCGTTTTCCAATCGTGCCGAGGCGCGTACATTGCCATTGCCACCATATTGCACCGGGCCAAATCCTCCATTGAAATAGCGATCGGCTGCAGCAAGAGTAGATGCGCCGGACGCCGGGTTTGAGGCTGCAAATCCTGATAGTGCGGAAATCAGTTTTTCACTGCGTCTTTGCAATTCCGGACTGCCAATACGGGTATTAATGGCAACGATAAGATCAAGAGCGGCACCATTTCCGGATGCAAGGTCTGAATCTTCACGCGACTTGGACCGACCAAAACCATCGGCACCTCTGGAAGAATAAAAATCACCCTGTTCTTCATCAACAAACTCTTTTTCCATCTCAACCAGCAGTGACCGGGCACGCTCTAGCCATACGGGCCGGTCGGTCAAATCGTAGAGTTTGATATAGGCGCGACCAAGCCATACATAGTCGACAAGCTGTGCTTCCAATTCAGCCTTGCCGCGATAATAACTGCGCAGCAGCGTACCGTCTTTGCGGTGGAGATTGTCCCAGATAAAGTTACCTGCCCGGCTGGCAGCTGCGGCATAGGCGTCGTCATTGAGCACAATTGCCGCCTGAGCCAGTGCGCCGATCATCATGCCATTCCAACTGACTATAATTTTTTCATCCCGTTGCGGCTTTATTCTTGATGCGCGGACCTTTGCAAGCCTGGAGAATATTTTTTCTGCACGCGGATTGATCTCATCATTAATCAGGTCCCGGTTGAGGATAACTTTTCCAACCAGATCACCATCCGGCACCTGCTCGAATATTTCGATGGCATATTGAGCCTCTTTTGCTCCCAGGGCATCTGTTAGCTGTACTTCTGTCCAAAGATAATATGTTCCTTCTTCGCCTTCGGAATCTGCATCCCGTGTTGAATAAAATCCGCCTTCCGGAGCGGTCAGATCATTGAGCACATAGTCAATAATCCGCCGGGCCATGGAGCGGTACTCGCTCTTGCCGGTAATGCGCCAGGCTTCAACAAATGCCTCACTCATCATCGCCTGATCGTAGAGCATTTTTTCGAAATGAGGGATGCGCCAGGCGGGGTCGATGGCATAACGATGCAGCCCACCTTCGATCTGGTCGTGAATACCGCCCGAGATTACAGACTGGAGTGTCAGTTCAACGGCCGCAAGGGCTTCTTCGTTATTTTTGCGTTCAGCCTGCTGCAACAGGAACATCAATATTGACTGCTGAAAAAATTTTGGAGCTCCACCAAACCCGCCGACAAACTCATCAAATTCATTGGCGAGATCAGTTGCGGACTGACTCATTAATTCATCTGAAAGTTCTTTAGCGGCCTTCCTTCGGTTTAAATGTTTCTGCAGGACGTTGGAAAGCCGGGCTGCTTCAGCTTGAACTCCGGCATTTTCATCTGCCCAGCTTTCGGTAATTGCGGTTATTATTTTTCGGAAATCGTCAGCGGAAATATAGCCTGTGCCGTAAAACGGTTTGCGGTCAGCGGTTATGAATACCGTATTGGGCCAGCCGCCTCGTTTGGTCAGCACTTCTGTAACCAGCATATAGGTTTCATCCAGCACCGGGCGTCGTTCGCGATCAACGACCACAGGAATAAAATTGTCGTTGATGGCTTTGGCAATGTCTGGAACCGTGAAATGGGTTTCCTGCATCACGTGACACCAATGGCAGGCGGTGTAACCAAAAGATACCATCAAAGGTTTGCCCTGCTTGCGAGCAAGTTCAAAGGCTTCATCGCCCCATTCATACCACTGGACAAGATCAGATGCGTGGATCTTCAGATAAGGTGACGATGAATTTAGCATCCTTGGATTGTCGGGATGTTTGTCTGTTTTGGCAATTGCAATGCCAGATTGAATGCTGAATCCGGCGACCAATAACAAAAATGCCAAACTGCGACATTTGAATTTGAAGTGGCGAATTGGATTCATCGGTGTTCCTGCCTGTTTTGCCTGTTTAATCCGTCCTGCAATTTGGCGAACAATATTTCCCGATCGGTCTGTTGAATTTATCCTGGCTGCAAGTGTAGCGGAAATGGCTTTGTTTCCCTATCACAATTGCGTGGGTTGATGTATCGGTAAGCCTGCCAAATTCCCGCTTGATATTAAGCGGTTAGGCGTCTAATACATTTTAAACTTAAAGCAATCCTCGCGATAACAGCGGGAATAAGCTGGTAATCTGGGCCTATTGTAACCAGAATTGAACAGGCCGCAGAAACATGCCTGAATCGATGCAGGATTAACGCCAATTGATAAAATATGGACGCTTTAAATTGACAGGCACTCAAAATGTCTCAATATTCGCGGTTCATAAAAAAGG
>QIIJ01000294.1 GCA_003232595.1 Aurantimonadaceae bacterium
GGTTTCCACTTGTTGGATGCATTGTGATAGTTCATGAATCGCCGCCTATTTAGTTCCTAAATACAGTTATAAACCAAATTCGCGTTCCAATACAATCATAAAGTGCATAAAGTACAGTTCAAATCCAATTAAATATAGATTTGAACTATACAAATTGCATTGGAGCGAAATCATGAATAGTTATGTAGTGGGCGTTAAGGCGCCTGAAACAAATCTGAATGCAGCCTCGGTTGATGGCCTTAAATTACACTTTGTCAGGAGCAAGGGTCTGGTACGTGATACCGGTTCAATGATATTCCGATCAGCAACGAATGAAGAAAAGTATAGCAACGAACAACTGCCGTACGGATCCAATTCCGATCTTCTCGAGGTTTTTGAATTAATGCGGAGTTTAAATCAGAAAGGTATTGAAGACGCATCGATTGGTATGCAGGGTATTACCGGGCCATGCCTGTCTGATGCGTTCAACCAGACTTGTGATGTTTTGGCCCGCCGATATAAAGGCCAGTCCATCGACTATGTGGAACTGGGCCCGGAGCCGGTTAAAACCGAACTTTTGCTCAGCGCGCTGCGGGCACGCGGTGTTGATATAGCATCCTACACGTCGATTGACATAAACCCGGCATCCGCAGGCCCGATGCGCGAGGCGGTATCCCGTGTCTGGTCTAAAATCCGTATCCACCATCTTTCTGAGAATTTCGACAATCTTACTGCGGTGACACTTGGTAAGAATAATCCGGTAATATTCACATCGCTTGGTTTTCAGGAAGGAAATCATCCGCCGTCGCAGACTCATGACTTGTTGACCCGAATTATGCGCCCGGGCGATTTGTTTCTGACAGAGATGCAATTGTACACGCCGGGCGATACCGGGCCGATAGAAAGCTTTTACAAGCTGGATGAGATGAAACGGTTTTCCCAAAACTGTTTGCGCAGGGCCTACGGCAATGTTGATTCAGTTTACCGGACCACTATCACCGATGTCGCAATAGACAATGCCACATTCAAAGCGGCAATCTGCCATGAGGAATTCATTGACGATGGCGGTCAGATTGTCTGTTTTCTAACCAATTACTGCCTCAAACCCACCAGGGATGAATTGAGACAACTCAGGGAGTCGCAAGGTGAATTCTCGGTAGTGTCAGAAATCACCACCGGTGACGGCTCTTTGTTGTTGCAATTGTGTGAGCGCCTGCCTGTTACGGGTCCAAAATGAATGCGAGCAAACAATCTGCAGCCGCGATAATTGCGCCTTGTATACTGATTGTCGCTGTTACATACGGATTTGCCCGATATTCATTCGGATTGTTCCTGCCGGAAATTCGCCAGGAAATGGGCATGTCAATTGCTGAGGCAGGGCTTGTGGTGAGTATTTCCTACCTCGGTTATCTGGTGGCCAGCGTTATATCCTCTGTTTTGTCCGGGCGACTGGGGCCAAGATTGCCGGTGGTTCTGGGCGGCGTACTAGCGACAGCAGGCCTGTTGCTGGCATCTGTGGCCCAGGACAGAAACACACTGGTTTTTGGCTTGTTTGCGGCCGGAATGAGCCCAGGCTTTTCTTATCCGCCGCTTTCTGATGCAATCACCAGACTGGTCGATGCGTCACAGAGGGACTGGATTTACACGACTGTCAATTCCGGTACCAGCATCGGGATTGTCATTTCTGCACCGGCAGCTTTGCTGTTCTTTGCTGACTGGCGGCTGTGTCTGTTTGCTTTTGCTATTTCTGCAGCATTTGTTACGATCTGGAATTGGCAGGTGATGCCTGTTGGGCCGTTTATCGACAACAGCATTCAATCACGGTGGCCGGTCACGTTTTCCTGGCTGTTCAACGCAAAAAGCACGCCGCTGTTTTTGTCCGCATTTCTGTTTGGCGTTTCAAGTGCAATATATTGGGTGTTTGCGACCGAACTATTGACTAATTCCAGCGGTTACTCAAAATTTTTTGTAACCATGTTCTGGTTGGCAATTGGTGTTGCGGGGCTTTCCGGCGCACTAATTGGCATTGTGCTCAAAAAAATCGGGCTGTTTATTGCCACAATTGCCGGGTTGATGATCTATAATTTGTCTTTGATTCTGTTTGTAATTCAATCCTCGCTTGAGGGGTTGATATTTGTTTCCGCCGCACTGTTCGGTGCCTCTTTCATTTCGGTCACAGGCATATATGGTGTGTGGAGCATGCATGTGTTTTCCGAACGTCCGTCAGCCGGATTTGGCGCGGTGTTTTTTCTGATTTCAATTGGCCAGTTCATCGCTCCGGTAGCGGGAGGGTATTACGCCAGGATGTTTGGAATTGAAGCGCTTTTCGTACTGGCGGTGATCATCGGTATATCATGTCTTGTTTTTCTGCCGAAAAACCGTCAATTAGATGCCAGGTAGGGCCGCAACCAAAATTTGTATGTTTTAACACCGGTTTTGTTCTATCTGAAACATTTCAAATCAATGGATTGTCATGGCGACCTCTGTTTCAAAACACTCTGGATACACGCTTAGTCAACGGCGTAAGAAATTCAGCAAGGCTGTATCGCGCCGCAACAATAGACGGCCGGCTGGAAAACCCCGGTCGCTGTGGCCGGTTATCTATTCTGATTTGCTTCTTGCAGCAGCGATCATGGCACTGGCTTCATATTTCCTGTTTGATGAATGGGCAGTTCGCGTTGCGACAGGTTCATCAGCAGGCATCATTGAGTTTTTTGGCTTGATTACAGATTTTGGCAAAGCTGAATGGGTGCTCATACCCACCGGTCTGGTGTGTCTGGTGCTGGTGTTTTATAACTGGCAGGCCCTGCAGCCACGAAGGCAACTCTGGTTATCCAATTTTCTGTTTGATACCTGGTTTTTGTTTGTTGCTGTTGCGGGCAGCGGCATTTTGGTCAGTATTTTTAAAATTGTTGTGGGCAGAGCACGGCCAAAACACCTTGATGCGCTTGGTTTTGGCTACTTTGACCCCTTTCGTTTTGAATCTTCTTTTGCAAGTTTCCCCTCAGGTCACGCCACAACTATTGCCGCAATTGCTGTAGTGTTTGCATTACGGTTTCCCAGATATGCAGCGGTGTTTGCAGTAATTGCCCTGGCGGTGGGCACAAGCCGGGTGTTTGTAGGCGCGCATTATCCCTCTGACGTTATATTTGGCTTGGTATTTGGCGCGCTGTTCACCTTGTTTGTAGCGCGCAGTTTTGCACGTCGACAAACCGGGTTCCGGTTTGTCGATAGTGGTGCACGGGAAGCGATGTTGCCACGCCGGCGCATTGTTCACGGGTTACGATCAAAACAACAAAGGTAAAAAGTCAGTTCTGTGCTAAGCTTGGAGCCAGTGCTGCAAATCCAAGTTCCAGATCAGCAATGATATCTGCCACATCTTCCAGTCCGATTTGCAAACGTATGAGTGCCTTGTCCTGCAACCGGTTTGCAATGGTCCGCTGATCCAGATTTACCAGAACCGCAAGGCTTTCAAATCCGCCCCAGGAATATCCAAGTCCAAACAGTTTCAGTGCGTCAAGAAAAACATGCGCCTGTTCACGATTGATATTCGCCAGAACAAATGAAAACAATCCACTTGAGCCAGAAAAATCCCGTTTCCAAAGAGCGTGGCCGGGGTCATCTTCCAGTCCCGGGTGTAATACTTCGGAAACTGCCGGATGAGCCTTCAGCCAGCGAGCCACTTCAAGGGAGTTTTTACGATGATGTTCCAGCCGGATACCCATGGTTTTCAGGCCGCGATAGACAAGGTAACAATCATCAGGTGCTGCCAAGACCCCAAGAGTGAGTTGTTTCTCCCGCAGCCGTTCCCACGTTCTTTTGTTGGCTGAAGCCGAACCCAGAACAAGGTCTGAATGGCCCGCCGGATATTTGGTCAATGCATGAATCGAAATATCCACTCCATGATCCAACGGTTTGAAATACAACGGTGTTGCCCAGGTATTGTCCAGCATGACAATGGCATCAACCGCTTTGGCAGCTGCACAAATTGCCGGAATATCCATCATTTCAAAAGTATTTGAACCGGGCGTTTCAGTTAGAATAATACTCGTATTGGGTTTAAGCAGATGCGATATTTTGCTGCCGATATGCGGATCAAAATATTCCACCTCAATATCAAGGTCGCGAAGCATGGAATCGCAAAATCGCCGGGTCGGTCCATAACAACTGTCAACTACAAGCACATGGTCTCCAGATTTGGCAAACGCCAACATCGGTATCGTGACAGCTGCCAGGCCGGATGGCAGCAGAATTGTTCCTTCAGCGCCTTCCAGTTCGCTGAGCAAGTCGGCCAGAGCATCCGAGGTGGGTGTCCCATGGGTTCCATAAACATACTTTGAACTGCGGTCAGACATCACCGCAGTATTGGGAAACAGCACTGTTGAGGCACGGACAACCGGTGGATTGATAAAACCATGGTAGTCAAGCGGATTATAACCCGCGTGGGCAAGAACAGTATTTATTCCCTTGGAACTTCCTCCGGATTTGGTTTTGTTTTTCTTGCTGTCCATTCCTGATTATCCTTTGTGGAGTGCGACAAAATCGTCAAACAACTCGGTTGAATTAACTTAGGCGAATAAATACCCTTGACCCACGCTCCATAATCGCATGTATTAAGAAGGTCAAAGGGCGATGTGCATGACGGCACCGATAGGCGCATTAAATGTTCCAATATCGGGTTTAATGATCATGTTATCATGTCAACTTGACGTTGGGAGAATATCGAATTGAACAAGACCAGCGTTGTGTTTGAGTATGTATACAGGTGTCAAAACATGCCTGTGCGCCTAGCCCTGCGAATTCGCAATCAACAATAGGGCAACAGAAAAGGCTGCAACCTATGAAACTTAAACTTCTCTCCGTCGCACTTGGTGCTGTCGCATTTGGTGCGATCACTGCCAGTGCATCCGCTGCCACACTTGATGACATCAAAGCCAAGGGTTTTGTTCAGTGTGGTGTTAGTCAGGGCCTCGCCGGCTTCTCCAACCCGGATGACAAAGGCAACTGGACCGGCCTTGATGTCGATCTTTGCCGCGGCGTTGCCGCAGCTGTATTCGGTTCCGGCGACAAGGTGAAATTCACCCCGCTCTCCGCCAAAGAACGTTTTACGGCACTTCAGTCTGGCGAAATTGACATTCTTTCGCGTAATACAACCTGGACAATGAGCCGCGATACACAGCTTGGTCTCAACTTTGCCGGCGTAAACTACTACGATGGTCAGGGCTTCATGGTTCGCAAGGAACTTAAGGTTTCTTCCGCACTTGAACTTTCCGGCGCATCGGTTTGCACCAACACCGGTACAACAACCGAGCTTAACGTTGCCGACTATTTCCGTTCCAACAAGCTGGATTACGAAATTGTTGCATTCGAAAAAGCAGACGAAGTTGTTGGTGCCTATGATGCCGGTCGTTGCGATGTGTTCACCACTGACCAATCCGGTCTTGCTGCACAGCGTCTGAAGCTGACCAACCCGGCTGATCACATGGTTCTTCCGGAAATCATTTCCAAAGAGCTCGCCAGGGCGATGACCAGTGGTTCAACATTGTGAAATGGGTCCACAACGCCATGTTGAATGCTGAAGAGCTTGGTGTGACCCAGGCCAATGTTGGCGAAATGATGGGTTCTGATAATCCAGCAGTTAAACGCCTTCTTGGTACCGAAGGTGCATTTGGTGAAAAACTCGGCCTTGGCAATGACTGGGCTGCAAATGTCATCAAGGCTGTCGGCAATTACGGCGAAACATTCGAACCGAGCTGAAACTGCCACGCGGTGTTAACTCACTGTGGTCAGATGGTGGCCTGCAATACGCACCGCCAGTTCGCTAAGGCGACAACTACTTTGAAATCCGGCCGATTCATTCGGCCGGGTTTGTTTTCTTATACTACGCACTTCAAATATTGGCTTTATGACCGCAGTCAAGACGGTTGGGAGCGCTTGAATTTGGCGTGAACGAACAAAGTATAGTCGCCTAGCGGCGAGGATTACAGGCGAGGGGAAATGGCAGTTCAAGAAGTGGCTTCGACACCTGAAACGTCGAAAGTGGCCCTGTTCAATGATCCAAAAATCAGAAGCTGGATATTTCAGATTGTACTGATTACGGTGATCGGCTGGGTGCTGTATTCCATGGCAATAAATGCCGCCACCAATCTGGAAAGACAGGGCATTGCCGGTGGCTTTGGTTTCCTTTCCAACGAGGCCGGTTTTGGCGTGAACTTCTCGCCCTTTATCGCCTATACAGAGATTTCCAGCTACGGCACTGTATTTTGGGTAGGCCTGCAAAACACTCTTGTTATTGCATTTTTAGGAATAATTCTGACCACCATTCTCGGCTTTACGCTTGGTGTTGCACGGCTGTCATCCAACTGGGTCATCAGCCGCATGGCCTATGTCTATGTGGAAATCTTAAGAAATGTACCTTTGTTGCTGCAAATTTTCATTTGGTACAAAGGCGTTTTGGCGCTCTTGCCGACAGCCAAAAACTCGCTGGATCTTGGCATCTTTGGTGTCGTGAATGTGAAGGCCTATTTCGGGCCAAAACCAATTTTCGCCGAGGGCGCGGGAACTGTCGCCATTGTGTTTTTGGTGGCAGTCATCATTTCAATTTTAGTTGCCAGGTGGTCGAAGAAACGACAAATGGCAACCGGGCAGAGATTTCCGGTGCTGTGGACAACTCTTGGTCTGATTTTCCTGCTGCCATTGATTGCCTATTTCATCGTCGGTCAACCGCTGTCTTTTGAATATGCGGTTGAAGGCCGGTTTGGGCCGCGCGGCGGCATGCCGGTTCTACCGGAATTTACCGCTCTGCTGCTGGCTCTGGTGACCTATACGGCGGCATTTATTGCCGAGATAGTCCGGGCCGGAATTTTGGCCGTAGACCGGGGGCAGACAGAAGCCTCCTACGCACTTGGGTTACGTCCGGGGCAAACTCTGCGGTTGAATATCATTCCGCAGGCCATGCGGGTGATCATTCCTCCGCTGACCAGTCAGTATCTCAACCTGACCAAAAACTCGTCTCTGGCAGTGGCAATCGCCTTTCCTGATTTAACCTCAATTTTCGCCGGCACTGCATTAAATCAGACAGGCCAGGCGGTGGAGATTTTGTTGATGACTATGCTGACCTATCTGGCACTTTCGATAATAACCTCGATGTTTATGAACTGGTATAACGCCAAAATGGCTCTGGTAGAGCGATAGGAGAGAATGAACATGTCTGACACTCCTTCAAATGGCGTTGTAAACGTTAGTTATGTAAGGCAACAAATGGACCCGGCGATGCCGCCACCAACATCGGAATCCGGTGTTATTGGCTGGATGCGGAAGAATCTGTTTTCCAGTATTCCCAACACATTGCTGACGCTTTTTGCCTTCTACCTGATTTATCTTATTGTTCCAGGATTTCTGAACTGGTCATTGTTTGACGCGGTCTGGACCGGCACCGACCGGCTGGCCTGCGCAACAACTTTCCAGGGCGGCAAGCTGGCGGAAGACTGGAGCGGCGCCTGTTGGCCCTATGTCGGGGCCTATTTAAAACAGTTCATCTATGGGCGTTATCCGGTCGAAGAATTGTGGCGGGCCAATCTGGTGTTTGTGGTTTTTGCCGTGGGATTGATACCGCTGCTTATGCCGACTGTTGGCTATAAGCGGATAAACCTGATCCTGATGATCGGTGTTTTCCCCGTTGCCGCTTTTGTATTGCTACTGGGTGGAAATCTTTCATATTCCGGTTTTCTGCTGCCAAATGCTTTGGTTGCTCCGTCCCTGTTCAAGTTCTGGCTCGATTTTGCAATTTTGACCCTGGTCTTTTGCGGTATCGCCTATGGAATGTCGCGAGCAACGGCTTCTGATCCGGCACCGGCAATCAAACAAACCCTGATTGCCATGGCTATTCTGGCTGTGGTTTTGCTGGTGGCCGCGGTAGATTTTGGTCTTGCCGAAGTTGAGACCGACCGGTGGGGCGGTCTGTTGCTGACCATGGTCATTGCCATTACCGGCATCGTTGCTTCACTTCCGCTGGGTGTCCTGCTGGCGCTTGGCCGTCAGTCCGACATGCCGATTGTTCGCCTGTTTTCGGTAATCTTCATTGAAGGTTGGCGAGGTGTTCCGCTGATTACTGTGTTGTTCATGTCATCTGTGCTGTTGCCATTGTTCCTGCCGGACGGCGTGACCTTTGACAAATTGTTGCGCGCACTGATCGGCGTCGCACTGTTTTCAGCAGCCTATATGGCCGAGGTCGTACGCGGTGGCCTGCAGGCCATTCCTAAGGGGCAGTATGAAGGCGCAATGGCGCTTGGGCTGAGTTACTGGCAGTCAATGCGGATGATTATTCTGCCGCAGGCATTGAAAATTGTGATCCCGGGAATTGTGAACACTTTTATCGGCCTGTTTAAAGATACAACTCTGGTATCCATCATTGGATTGCTCGACGTTCTTGGCACCATCAATGCTTCCCATGCGGATTCCAAATGGGCAACACCAGTGCAGGCACTGACCAGTTATCTGTTCGGAGCCGCACTATTCTTTGTCTTCTGTTTTATGATGTCGCGTTATTCGATCTTCATGGAACGAAGGCTGGACACCGGACATAAATCATAGAGGGGCTGCATCAATGGCTACTAAAAATAAAAAAGGCAGCAATGCAATTTCCGGTGTTAAACCACCGAAGATGAAAAAACCTGCCCGGGGAGACGACCTCAAACGTATCAAGGGTGTTGGTTCCGTGCTTGAAAAAAAGCTGAACGGATTTGGCGTTTACACCTTTGGGCAAATTGCGGTCTGGAAAAAAGATCACGTTGAATGGGTCGACAATTTCCTCAATTTTAGTGGTCGGATAGACCGCGACGACTGGATTGCCCAATGCAAAGCGCTGGGCAAGGCGCTGGCCAAAGAAACCACAAAGTCGAGCGCCGGTGCCACTTCATCTGGCAAAACCAAAGCCACGAAAGCCGCATCCGGTAAAACCGCATCGGGCAAGGCTGCGCCAGGTAAAACCGCGTCCAGTAGAGCTGCATCGAGCAAGGCCGCTTCGGCTAAGGCTACGCCAGTTAAAGCTGCATCGGGCAAAACCGCATCTGGTAAAGCGCCAAGAAGCAAGGCTGCAGTGAAAAAATCAACGGCCAAGACTACGGCGGCAAAATCCGCCAGCAAACCAGCCGGCAAAAAACCAGCTAAAAAGGCAGTTTCCAAAATAGTTGCCACCGAGGCCCCGATTGCCTCTCTCGTTTCTTCTTCCGGTGGTTCAGGAAATGCCCCCTCAAATCAGGCAAATAACGGAGCTTCCATGGAAAATACTTCCGCAGCAGCAAAATCCACTTCAGCAAAAATGCAGGTCTCCGAAACCAATGTGGCAATCGATATCAAGGACATGCACAAGTGGTACGGCGATTTTCATGTGCTCAAGGATATTTCCTTACGGGTGATGGAAGGCGAGCGCATCGTCGTTTGCGGACCATCAGGCTCCGGCAAATCCACGCTGATTCGCTGCATTAACCGGCTTGAAGAACACCAGAAAGGCATGATTGCCGTCGATGGCATTGAACTGACCAACGATTTGAAGAAAATCGATGAGGTTCGACGCGAGGTTGGCATGGTGTTCCAGCACTTTAACCTCTTCCCGCACCTGACGATTATGGAAAACTGCACACTGGCACCAATCTGGGTACGCAAAATGCCCAAAAAAGATGCTGAAGAAGTCGCTATGAAATTCCTTGAAAGAGTGAAAATTCCGGAACAGGCACATAAATATCCGGGCCAGCTTTCAGGTGGCCAACAACAACGCGTGGCAATTGCCCGTTCGCTTTGCATGAACCCGCGCATCATGTTGTTTGATGAGCC
>QIIJ01000327.1 GCA_003232595.1 Aurantimonadaceae bacterium
GGAATGCCAAGCGTCAGCAATGGCACAAAGGAGCCGGTCGCAGCCGCATTGTTGGCAGTCTCAGGCGCGCACAGGCCGCGCACCGAACCCTTGCCAAACTCTTTGCCTTTTACCGGTCCTGCAATACGTTGCTCGGTGCCATAGGCCAGAAAACTGGCAATCGTTGCCCCTGCCCCCGGTAATACACCGATCAGAAAGCCCAGCAGCGACGAACGACCGATCACCGGCACCATTTCCTTTACTTCCTCTTTGGAGATAGCCATTGAGCCTATATTGGCCGAAGCCTTGCGCTCTTCTTCACGTTTTTTGTCGCCGGTGGATTTCAGGATCGCCATCAGCGCTTCTGAAAGCGCAAAAGTCGCCATCACCAATAACAGGAAGGATATGCCGTCAACCAGATCAATCATGCCAAGGGTAAAGCGCGGTATCCCTTGCGTTTGGTCAGTGCCAACGGTTGATAGCATCAGGCCGACCACTGTCATCAGCAGAGCTTTCAAAACCTCGCCCTTGCCGGCAAAGGCTGCAACTGCGGTCAACCCCAACACCATCAGGGCAAAATAATCGGTCGAATAAAACGACAGCGATACACTGGCCAGATAAGGTGCTGCAATCAGCAGAAAAATTGCTGCAATCACACCGCCGGAAAACGATGAATAGGCAGCAATCGCCAGTGCCTTTCCGGCCTCTCCACGCCGCGCCATCGGATAGCCGTCAAACGATGAGGCAACGGTGCTGGCGACCCCCGGCGCATTGATCAGGATCGAAGATGTCGAGCCGCCAAATATCGCACCATAATAGACCGCCGCCATCAGGATAATACCCGAAGAGGGTTCCAGACTGGCTGCAATCGGGATCATCAGCGCTATTGCTGACATAGGCCCGAGACCAGGCAGCATGCCGATGAACGTACCTGCAATACAGCCCATGAAAACAAACAGAAGATTGGTCGGAGTAAGCGCCGTTGAAAGGCCGATCAGGATACCTTCAAGCATCTATTGACCTTTCAGAAACCACGGCAATGGCTCCAGAAACACATCAAGTCCGTGGGTCATCAAAACCCAAAATCCCACAGCAATCGGCAGGGCAACAAGCAAAAGTTTAACCGGCGATCGTTCCCCCAATAGGGCAAATCCAGCAATCAGAAACACTGAAGTCGAAAGGATAAAACCAAGCGGACGGATGGTCAGCCCGTAGAGCGACATCAAAATCAGGAACAAGATTGCTGCCAGCCAGTTAAAGCCGGCAAGTTTCGGGCGCTCCGGTGACCCTGGGAAAACGATGATCAGTAACGAAAGGCCAATTCCCATAATACTCAGAATTTCCGGCATGGTGCGCGCATGAAATGCCACCTTGGCCTGAAACGGCAAAAGGGTGATTTCCTGGCTGAGAATGCCGTAGGTAATGCAAAACGCCAGAAGAAGAGCGCCGCCAATCCTGTCCTTTGACAAAAGCACTTGTTTTCCTTCCTGCCTGACAGGCTGCAGATTAAGTATGGCTGTGGATTTCCCGGTTTCAGTGTCGCGGGCAGGTCAGGTCATGGACACATGAGCAGGCGGCCGATATCGGCCACCCGATTTACTGAGATGAGCTTGCCCTAGAGAAATCCAAGCTCTTTCATCAGGTTACCGACGTCTTTTTCCTGCTGTTCAAGAAACTTGACGAAGTCGTCGCCCGGATTGAAGATTTCGACCCAGCCCATGCGGTCGCGAACAGTTTTCCACTCGGGAGTGGAATACATCTTTTCCAGCGCTGCCACATAGGCAGCCTTTTTGTCGTCCGGCAGTCCCGGAGCTGCAAAAAACCCGCGCCAGTTGACAAAACTTGTGCCTTTTGATCCGGCCTCATCGCAGGTTGGTGTGTCGGGCGTTGCATCAAGCCTTTTCATCGACGTCACGCAGAGAATTTTTACCTCGCCCTGCCGTGCCAGTGCGATGGCTTCGCCAAGCCCCGTGGTCAGTGCTGCAATTTCGCCGGAAAGCAGACCGGCCATCGCCTTGCCGCCTGCATCATAGGGAATGTATTTGACATCCATGGGATTGGCACCGGCATTTTTCATGACAAGGGCCGCCACAAGATGATCCATACCACCGGCAACCGAACCACCACCAATCGCCACATTTTTCGGGTCAGCTTTATAAGCAGTCACAAGAGCGCCAAAATCGGCCAGTTTGGAATCCTTGCCAACAACCATCGCGCCATAGTCGCCAATCGTGCCGGCAATTGGAGTCAAATCACGAAACGACTGCGGAAATACTTTCTGCAGGGAGCGGATGACAATGGGTGTCGAGTTAACCATCAACGTGCCAAAATCCTTGGTTTCGATCAGATTGGCAATCGCCTTGCCACCACCGCCGCCGGACATATTTTCATAAGTAGCAGAGCCAACAATACCGGCCTTGGTCAGGGCCTCACCGGTGCCGCGTGCAGTACCGTCCCAACCGCCGCCAGCGCCGCCGGGTATGAGGAAATGAATTTTTTCGACCTCGGCGGAAACCGCTGGTGATGCCATTACACCGGCAGCAGCAACCAGTGCCACCTGGGCAAATTTACCAATTTTCATGTCAGATATCTCCCTGTTCTGTCATTACAAACCACCATTTTAAGCGCCGGTATTCCGGTTGCCAAAACAATGTTGAAGTGTCCATTGCCATCCGCAGTCTGGTGCAGGCGGCACAGTTCAAACGATGCTACATTGATGCTGTCTTGTCAAAGGGGACTTCAAAGGGGGACTTCAAATGGGGACTTGGAACCGGGCAGGTTCAGTGAGACTTCGCCACAGCACTGCCGCCGTCGGGATGAACTTCAGCGGCCATCAGACCTTTTTCCGCCTTGCCAAAACGAACCATGACAAATTGTCCCGGTCGCAGTTCAGCAAGCCCGTAGCGCCGCAGGGTTTCCATATGGATAAAGATATCTTCCGTTTCAGGTCCGGTAGTCAAAAACCCGTAGCCTTTTGTGCGGTTGAACCATTTGACCTCGGCGCGCACCAACTCGCTGGTGGGTTCAACTTCCACATGGGTATTTGCCGGCCCAAGCTGAGAGGGGTGAATTGCGGTGGACTCGTCCATCGACAAAATCCGAAACGCCTGCAGGCCCCGTTCCCGGGTAACAACTTCGCAGACCACCCGTGCACCTTCACAAGCTGTCTGAAAGCCTCCCTGACGCAAACAGGTTACATGCAGCAATATATCAGGAAGATCATTGTCGGGAACAATGAAGCCAAATCCCTTGGAGACGTCGAACCACTTGATCGCTCCGGCAACCTCGATGATATCAACAGGCTTCTCCAGGTCGTGTTCCGCCTGGTTTTCCTCTGTCTGATATTCCTGATTTTGAGAGAGCTTTGCTCCCATCGGGTTGACCCCCTGAAATTGGATTTTGATATTCGCGAACGGTAAACAACCGAATCGTTGGCAACCATAGCATTACCTGACCGATAGCCTGCAAGGGCTTCCACACGATTTTTTCCTCCAAGTGCTAAAATAAATCAATTAATTTGACACCTGTGGAAAACAAGTCACACCGTCCCGGCAAAATTCTCTGGATTCACTCAATGACTATGAGACCAAAGTTCAATAGACTTGCCGCAATACATCTTAAGATGCATAGTTGAACCCGATTTCACCGGTTGAAGCGCACAGAGCCTGTTTAATAGTTTCCCCGCTCCGGGCCTCGTCTTCAGTTATCAAGCAAAGGACATCCAATGCGGTTTTTGCACACTATGGTACGCGTTGAGGATATTGATCATTCTCTTGACTTTTATGTTGGCAAACTGGGCCTTGTTGAAACCCGTCGGATTGATCATGAAAAAGGCCGGTTTACACTGATATTTCTGGCCGCGCGCAAAGATCTGGAACGGGCAAGAGCAGACCGCGCTCCGGAAATTGAACTCACCCACAACTGGGACCCGGAAAAATACACCGGAGGTCGAAATTTCGGCCACCTGGCATACAAAGTCGACAATATTTACGAATACTGCCAGAACCTGATGGATCAGAACGTGGTGATCAACCGGCCCCCACGGGACGGGCGCATGGCGTTCATTCGTTCTCCAGACAATATTTCAATTGAAATCCTGCAGGAAGGTGACGCTCTTCCCCTGCAGGAGCCATGGTTATCTATGGAAAACATCGGCGAATGGTAAATTGGTCCCTTGGCCATTTTTTCGCCTGATTTTCACCTCACTTGCTCCACAAGAACTTGTCAAAGCAGGTGTTCATACTATCAAATTGATATATGATGATTAATCGGTTATGAAACTATTCATTTACCATATCGACCGTTAGGTTTGGTTATCGAATGCTAAAAGTTGCGTTCCAGGGGCGTTTTAGGGGATCAGGTTTGGTTGCGGGTAATTCATGTATCCCAAGAGGGCACGTCAGCACCAGTGCGCCCGGTTCCAATTCATTTCGGGCCCTGTTTGTGGTCATGACAGGGATGATACTGTCCGGCTGCGTGGCCACAGTTCTAACGCCAACAGAAGATTTGTTGACGCCCATTGTATCTCTTGGTCAAACTGATTCAGGTGCAACGAATTTACCACCAGATTCTGACGAATCAGTTGCAGATACTGCCAGTTCTGACCAGGACAGCCCGGAGATTGCAAATATACCTATCCCTGTTCATAAGCCTCAATCGGTTGATGCGCCGAAACAACCGGCCCAACTGGCCCTGACTGACAAAAATAAAACTTCGGTTGCTGCCCGTAATATCGAAAAACTGGTTGTGTCCAAAAAACAAGGTAACGCCTCCCAATCTCCGACGGATTCCACAAGTATTGCAGATTCCACCCAAGTGGCAAATCCTGCAAACAAAGGGTTGTTCGCCCTGTTGTTTGAAAATCGTGAGACACCCGCATCGCAAGAAAGATCACCGTCGGCCCAAAAAAGAGAAAAAATTACAACCAAAAAGCCTGCCAAAAAACAAAAAGCCCGCAAAGTTGCTGTGTTCAAACCAACCAGCAATGGACAATTACCGGGCGTACGCAAACTTGGTCTGTTCGGAATTTATGAATCGCGAGAAGGTGCAGATGAAGGTTACGGTGAACCGGTATTGGTCGCCTCAGCCGGCGGGCTTGCCCGTCTTTCTCCCAACGGCTTGCGAGTTCAGCGTGCAGCGGTTCAGGTTGCCTGTATAAAGCCGGACCTGGTTCGCCTTATAAAGACGGTCCAGCGCCGCTACGGTAAAGTTCCCATAGTCACTTCCGGCTACCGCAGCCCCAGTTACAATCGCCGTGTACGCGGTGCCCGCAACTCAATGCACATTTATTGCAAGGCCGTTGATATTCAGGTTGAGGGCGTTTCAAAATGGGCGCTGGCCAAATATATGCGCACACTTCCCGGACGTGGTGGCGTTGGCACCTATTGCCGTACCAATTCGGTCCATATAGATACCGGAACCAAGCGCGACTGGAACTGGCGCTGCCGCCGCGGCAAGCGAAAACGCTAGGGCAATATACTTCTTTCAGACCTGA
>QIIJ01000212.1 GCA_003232595.1 Aurantimonadaceae bacterium
GCATCGACATTAAAAGAGCCAAAACTTGCATCCGATGGCGCCATTACCTGGCATGAAATTGAGGAAAAAAGCTCCGATGGTTCTGTGATCGCCTCTGCTGACAAACCATTTTCCGCTAATGGCGGACTTAAAATGCTCTCCGGCAATCTCGGTGAAGCCGTGATCAAGATATCTGCTGTCAAACCGGAATATCATCTGATTGAAGCGCCAGCGAAGGTGTTTGACAATCAGGATGCACTGCTTGCGGCATTCAAGGCCGGTGAACTTGACAGGGATTTCATCGCCGTTCTGCGCTTTCAGGGGCCAAAAGCAAACGGTATGCCGGAACTGCACAAACTCACACCGACACTCGGCGTGTTGCAGGACAGGGGTTTTAAGGTGGCGCTTGTAACAGACGGGCGCATGTCAGGTGCATCCGGCAAAATTCCAGCGGCCATTCACCTAACACCGGAGGCACTTGAGGGCGGAATAGTTGCCAGACTGCAGGATGGTGACCCGCTGCGGCTTGATGCAAAAAAAGGCATTCTGGATGTGTTGCTGGACGAGGAAGTACTTGCTGCCCGTCCGCCTGCTGAACACGATTATGCATCCAGCAGCAATGGGTTGGGCCGGGAATTATTTGCCTCAATTCGCGCAAGTGTTGGCCCGGCCACTGAAGGTGCCAGTTTTATAAACTGACAGTATTCACCAAATTTTGAACCAATCGTTAAGCATGATCATGCAATTGGTAACGTTTTGCCGACACAATTGTCCGGCAGATGCGCTGTCAGTGTTAATCCTCCCAAACCCGTTCGGATGTTAGATGAAATTTATTTCGCTTTTTATGTTTACGACCATGGTTGCCGGTTACGCTGCATTTGGATTTGAGGCGCGTGCTGCCGATCTCATTAAACCCTTAAGGTTCGGTGATGCCAAGCGGGTTCCCTTTAAAGGCGGGTCGCCACATGCCTATCCGGTGCACGGAGTGGATGTTTCAAAATATCAGGGCGAAATTGACTGGCAGCTGCTGAAATCACGTGGCACCGCGTTTGCCTTTATCAAGGCCACCGAAGGCGGTGACCATACGGATGAGGCGTTTAAAACCAATTGGCGCAATGCCAAACGCGCCGGGGTTCCGCGTGGGGCTTATCATTTTTATTATTTTTGCACTTCAGCCAAAAAACAGGCGCAGTGGTTTATAAAAAATGTGCCAAAAGACCCTTCCGCTCTTCCACCGGTACTTGATGCTGAGTGGAACAAAAAGTCTAGAACCTGTAAAAAATTTCCTTCGCCCGGCAAAGTACGCAGTGAATTTCTCATTTTCCTGAAACTGCTGGAACGCCACTACGGTAAAAAACCAATAATCTACACGACACCGGATTTTTATGATGAAAATTTTAAAGGCGTCTTCCACAATTACCCGATGTGGCTGCGTTCTGTCATCGCCCATCCGCGCAGCAGATATCCCGGCCGCAAATGGCGATTCTGGCAATATACCGGCACAGGCCGGATCAAGGGGTTCAAAGGTAACATCGACATCAATGTCTACAACGGTTCGATGGGCGAATTCAATCGCTGGCTGCGCAAGGTAACCAACGCGCGATAGCACGTGCTCGTTAACCAAATTAATTAGAGCAAGTTTCGACCATACGGAATCACTTGACCGGTTTTCCGCGTCTGCTGGCAAGGCGCAATTTCCGCCTTGGTCTTTACGACCACAAGGAAAGTGCAACAATGTCCAGAAGGCGCGGAAAACCGGCCTCCGCCAAGGTTTGGGGGGGCCAAATCAGCCCATCAGCTCGCCTGCCCTCGGGCTTGACCCGGGGGTTGAGCAGCTTGTCCGATACCTGTATCGCGCGGCGCTGTTCGCTTAGCTGAGTGTGCTGATTTGACTCCATCAAGTGATCCCGTATGGTCGAAATTTGCTCTAACTTGGCCGGATTCTCCTTATATTTCTTGACAGGGCCGGGAGTCATCATTATCTCAACCGGGCTGGCACTCTTATGAGGAGAGTGCTAACATCCAAATTGTCCCAATCAGATCAGCCTGTTGAGGCTGTCGACACAGGATTACAATAAAATGGCTAAAGTAAAATTTCGTCCTCTGCACGATCGTGTGGTTGTACGTCGCGTAGAATCTGAAACAAAAACTGCCGGTGGCATCATTATTCCCGACAACGCTCAGGAAAAACCTTCTGAAGGTGAAGTGGTATCCGTTGGTTCCGGTAATCGTGATGAGGCCGGCAAACTGGTCCCGCTTGATGTGAAAGCTGGCGACCGGGTTCTTTTTGGCAAATGGTCCGGCACGGAAGTCAAGATTGATCTTGAAGACCTGCTGATCATGAAAGAATCCGATATCATGGGTATCATTGGCTAAGCCAAACACCTGAATAACCTTAACAATTCAAAATTCGCTAATCGAAGCACGATGATGCTTCAAGGAGTAATAAAATGGCTGCTAAAGAAGTCAAATTCGGTTCTGATGCCCGTGAACGCATGTTGCGTGGTATCGATATTCTCGCTAATGCCGTGAGAGTCACCCTCGGTCCCAAGGGCCGCAATGTGGTTCTCGACAAATCCTTCGGCGCACCGCGCATCACCAAAGATGGTGTTACGGTTGCCAAAGAAATTGAACTTGATGACAAGTTTGAAAACATGGGCGCACAGCTGGTACGTGAAGTTGCCTCCAAAACCAATGATAATGCAGGTGACGGCACAACAACCGCCACAATTCTTGCCCAGGCAATCGTGCGCGAAGGTGGCAAGGCTGTTGCCGCCGGTATGAACCCGATGGATCTGAAACGCGGCATTGATCTGGCTGTTTCAGAAGTCGTTGCTGAACTGAAGAAGAAGTCCAAAAAGATCAAGACTTCCGAAGAAGTTGCCCAGGTCGGCACCATCTCCGCCAATGGCGAAGAAGAAATCGGCAATCGTATTGCTGAAGCCATGCAGCGTGTCGGCAATGAGGGTGTGATCACCGTTGAAGAAGCCAAGTCGCTTGAATCCACCCTTGATGTTGTTGAGGGCATGCAGTTCGACCGTGGTTATCTTTCACCCTATTTTGTCACCAACCCTGACAAGATGCTTTGTGATCTGGAAGACCCGTATATTCTTCTGCACGAAAAGAAACTTTCCAGCCTGCAGGCCATGCTGCCAATTCTTGAAGCTGTTGTTCAATCCAGCAGGCCACTTTTGATCATTGCTGAAGACATTGAAGGCGAAGCGCTTGCAACTCTCGTTGTTAACAAGCTGCGCGGTGGCCTCAAGGTTTCTGCAGTCAAGGCACCGGGCTTCGGCGACCGCCGCAAGGCCATGCTGGAAGACCTCGCCATCCTCACCGGTGGTCAGGTTATTTCGGAAGATCTCGGCATCAAGCTTGAAACCGTTACACTTGATATGCTGGGCACGGCCAAGAAGGTTTCGATTACCAAAGAAGAAACCACAGTGATTGATGGTGCCGGCAAGAAAAAAGAAGTTCAGGCCCGTGTTGGCCAGATCAAACAGCAGATCGAAGAAACTTCTTCCGAATACGACAGGGAAAAACTGCAGGAACGCCTGGCCAAACTGGCTGGCGGTGTTGCCGTGATCTCCATCGGTGGCGCAACCGAAGTTGAAGTGAAAGAAAAGAAAGACCGTGTTGATGATGCACTGAACGCGACCCGTGCTGCGGTTGAAGAAGGCATTGTCCTTGGTGGCGGTGTTGCCCTTCTTCGCGCCGCCAATGCGATCAAGACTGTCGGCGCGAACTCCGATCAGGATGCCGGTATCAATATTGTACGGCGCGCACTCCAGGCCCCAATTCGCCAAATCGCCGAAAATGCCGGTGATGAGGGTTCCATTGTGGTCGGTAAGGTTTCTGAAACCACAAAAGGCAACTTTGGCTACAATGCCCAGACTGGCAAATATGGTGACATGATTGCCATGGGTATCATTGACCCGGTCAAGGTTGTGCGTTCTGCCCTGCAGGATGCGGCATCCATTGCCGGACTGCTGGTTACCACAGAAGCCATGGTTGCTGATGCGCCTGCAAAGGACACTGGCGGCGGTGGCGGCGGCATGCCTGACATGGGCGGCATGGGCGGCGGTATGGGCGGCATGGGCGGTATGATGTAGCCTGCCGCCAAGACCATAGTTCGCTAATTCAAAGGCCGCTTCTTTCGAGGCGGCCTTTTTGCTGGTTGAAACTGATTTGGTTCAGGTTGCTTTCGCTCAAGGCCATTCGGGGCTGCCCTCCGGCCTGCAGGGCGGGTGGCACACGGCGCCGGATTGAACATCGCTTCCTGACCCTGGCATCCAAATTCGCCTGCATTATTTGATGGCGGCGATATCTTCACCAATTTTTTCAGCTATAGCCGCTTCAGGTTCCTCGTTGGCAGCTGTGATGGTGATGCTTCGCTTGATTACCGGCTCGTCTTTGTCAATTACAGCAGCTGGTAAACGGGTTTTTTCCGGTTCGCCAGTTGTTTCAATGACCTCTTGTGGCTGATCAAAGCCCAGTAAGGTATTGTCGGTAATGTCCACGACGGACGGTTGGCCTATTGATGCAAGTTGCAACCGAAAATCATTTTCAAGAGTTTTGATTTCGGCAATTGCAATACTAAAAAGCAGTTCCGTCTGGCTATTTTTCAATTTGCCGGTCGGCGCATATCCGTTGTCTTGTTGAAACGCGATAATAGACTTTCTCGACTTGGGGCCAATCGATCCATCGATTTTGTCCTTGTAAAGGCCAAGCACATTTAAGGCGGCCTGAATTTTCCGTTTCATTGCTCTGCCGGAATTGGCATCGGGGTTGTCGAAATAGGTCCTGACATTCTGCAATGCGGCCTGCTGCTTCAGAATATCACGCTCTTCAGGCACCAGTTGTCCGGTCAGTTCCAGGCCGAATGTACCCTGGTAGTCTGTGATCGCCTCTTTGGAGGTCGAGCTTGCAAGGTTTCCATTGATTGCGCCGGAATAAAATCCAAGTGATTTCAGATCCCGTTGGGTAAAGTGGTCAGCCGTCAATACAGGTTTTCTGGCGACCACAACTGATTTCTTTTTCTTTGCGGCGGTTACCTTGTGTGGTCTGGCTTTGTATTTTTTAACGCGCTTTTTCTTTACAATCTTACGCTTCTTGTGGTGCGGTCGCTCGGATTTATACCGAGGTCTTTCTGTGCGATAACGCGGGCGTTCTTTACGATACTCGCGGCGGGCGCGTTCCTTGCGTTTACAGCCTCCAGAGGCACAAGTTGCAATTATTCCACCGATGATGCCGCCGACAATACCCGACTGGATATGTTTTGCCCGGGCAATCCCACCAGGCAACGAGGCAAGTATCGCCAGTGAAACACCAATGCTTACAACGAAGCGGCCCAGAGATAAATTGTTCAACATCGACATTTGTAATTCTCCCTCTTGTCCCGGCCCGGTTTCAGTTTGTGCGAGCACTCGACAGGCGGTCGTTGATATCCGCCGCTGATCATCACATCACCTTGTGAATAC
>QIIJ01000471.1 GCA_003232595.1 Aurantimonadaceae bacterium
TTTCATGCGCTCGCATCCGGCAAAGACTGTATAAATCTTGATCCCTGGGCCATGCGTCCGCAATTGTTGCAGGCGCTGGTGAAAACTGCGGCAGGCGAAATGCCAATCCTGATCGAAGGCATGATGGGCCTGTTCGATGGCGCTGCCGATGGTACAGGCTCTGTTGCTGATCTGGCGAGCCTTTTCAAACTGCCAGTGTTGCTGGTGGTCGATGCGGCAAAACAATCCCATTCCGTCGCAGCTCTGGTCGAGGGGTTCAGCAATCATCGTGCCAATGTGGAAGTTACCGGTGTGGTGTTGAACAGGGTCGGCAGCGCCCGTCATGAAAAGATGCTGCGCAGTGCTCTTGGTAATATTCCGGTTATCGGCGTTGTTCGGCGCATGGCCGAACTGACAATGCCAGAGCGTCATCTTGGACTTGTGCTGGCCAGCGAACGGACGGACATTGGGCAATTTATCGATCGCGCTGCCGATATCATGGAACAGTCCGTAGATATGGATGCGCTTTTGGCGATGTTTTCGAAGGTTGCACAGCGCCAGCACAGACAATTCCCCGCCAGAATTCAACC
The DNA here is from genome assembly GCA_003232595.1 of Aurantimonadaceae bacterium. Taxonomy (GTDB): domain Bacteria; phylum Pseudomonadota; class Alphaproteobacteria; order Rhizobiales; family Rhizobiaceae; genus SZUA-100. The sequence goes on from QIIJ01000471.1 coordinate 570, forward strand.
ACCCGGCCAGAATGTTGCGATTGCTCGCGATAAGGCATTTGCATTTATCTATCCTCATCTGCTGGAGGGTTGGCGCGAGCAGGGGGCATCGATTGAATTCTTTTCCCCGCTGGCCGATGAAAAACCAGTTCGGAATGCAGATTCAATCTATTTGCCCGGCGGTTATCCCGAGCTCCATGCAGCAAGAATTGCCTCAAATGCAATTTTTATCGATGCGCTTGTGGATCACGCCGCTAAAGGCACAATTATCTATGGCGAGTGTGGTGGTTACATGGTGCTGGGTGAGGGGTTGGTGGATGGCAATGGGCTTCGCCACAAAATGGCCGGACTGCTGCCGCTGGTTACAAGTTTCGAAAACCCGAAACTGCATCTTGGCTATCGGACCGCGAAACCATTGCAGGATTGGCCATTTGCCGAAGGAAGGTCTGAATTCAGTGCCCACGAATTTCATTACGCGAGTACGATCAGTGAAGAAAGCGCGACACCGCTTTTTTCCGTTAACGACGCATTTGGAGATGATCTTGGCACCGTTGGACTGGTACAAAAAAACATATCAGGATCATTTATGCATTTGATTGATCTGAAATAGAAACGATTGGTTGCAATGATGACGATATTTCATGGGGGCAGGTTGGATGAAGCGGTCGCCCGTCACGGTGGACGGGCAAAAGAATGGCTGGACCTTTCAACCGCAATAAACCCGAAGGCCTGGCCGCTTGATGAGGTTTCAATTCAGAACTGGCAAGGTTTGCCGCAGCAAAGCGAAATGAATTCACTTGTGACCGCCGCTCGCAAAACATACGGCACCGCAACCGATGCGCCCTGTTCGCTTGCAGGCGGATCTCAGGCGCATATTCAGGCGCTGCCCTATCTGTTCAAACCACAGCCAGTCGCTATTCTCGGTTTTACCTATCAGGAGCATGGCCTTTGCTGGCAGCGGGCCGGCCATGACGTGCTGGTTGCAGATGGTCTTGGCAGTGCCGAAGTATCGGCGCGCATTGTCATTGTGGTCAATCCAAACAATCCGGATGGCCGCACAGTCCTGCCCGATGAACTTGCAGGGCTTGCTTTGCGGCTCGCATCAAAAGGTGGATTGCTGCTTGTTGATGAGGCTTTTGCAGACCTTATGCCGGAAATCAGCGCCGCCGGTCATGCTGGCCAGCCGGGGCTTGTGGTGTTGCGCAGTTTTGGCAAGTTTTACGGACTTGCGGGGCTGCGACTGGGCTTCGCATTCGGGCCTGAATTGCTGATGGAACGATTGCGTGATTTTCACGGTCCCTGGCCGATATCAGGCCCTGCAATTTCAGTTGGATCTGCAGCGCTTGCCGACACAAAATGGGCAAGACGCGCGAGGACAAGGCTGGCAACCGGCCGCACAGAACTGGAAGGACTGTTGCAGGGAATGGGACTAAATATTGTCGGAGCGACTGATCTTTTTGTTTTGGCGAGCCACGACAGGGCAGCAGCAATTCATGATCACCTTATCAGAAACCAGGTTTTGACAAGGCCGTTTCCCGGTCGTCAGGACTGGTTGCGTTTTGGAATTCCGGGTACCAAACACGGTATGAACCGGCTGAAAAAAGTGCTTTCAGAATTCATATGGTAAGGCTGATTAGAGAAAAATTGAATGATCCTGTTTTTTGCCCTCCTATTAGACTGGTTCGTCGGCGATCCTGATCGATTGTGGAGGCGCATTCCCCATCCGGTTGCTTTGATCGGCATGGCCATTGATTTCATTGACCAAAGATTGAACAGACCTGGCCTGACGGACGAAGATATCCGCAGGCATGGTATTGCCACGATTGTTATTGTCGTTGTCTTATCACTCTCTACTGGTGCTGCAATTGCGCAAATTCTGTCAGGATTTGGCCCGGTCAGCTGGCTGATGGAAATTGCGCTGGTTTCGGTTTTTCTTGCACAAAAGAGCCTCAAAGATCATGTAAATGATGTGGCTGTTGCCCTTCGTCAGAAAGGGGTTAAGGCCGGTCGGACTGCGGTTGCAAAAATTGTTGGCCGTGATCCCGAGAAACTGGATAAATCGGGGGTCAGCCGCGCGGCCATTGAAAGCCTTGCCGAAAATTTTTCCGATGGAATTGTCGCACCGGCCCTGTGGTATGTACTACTGGGTCTGCCGGGGCTGATTGCCTATAAGGCAATTAACACAGCCGATTCAATGATTGCCCACAAAAACGAAAGATACCTGCAATTTGGTCGGGCAACTGCTTTGGTGGATGATCTTGTGAACTGGCCAGCTGCCCGCCTTTCTGCCCTGTTAATAGCTATTGCAAGCAGCATTGGTGGTGGGTTACGCCATGGAGTTGCCATAATGGACCGGGTCACACGTGATGCAGGCAGCCACCGTTCACCCAATGCCGGATGGCCTGAAACTGCAATGGCAGCGGCGCTTGATATTGCACTTGGCGGACTGCGCAATTATAGCAACCAAACCGTGCGGGAAACCCGTCTCAACATGGCTGGAAGACCTGATCTCGATGCAGGCGATATTGACCGTGCACTGGTGGTCTTTCACCGTAGTTGCTTTTCGCTATGGGTACTGGTTTTTCTGATCTCCTGACTGAAAATCTGATTGCGAATGGCGAAATTTTGAATTTCGCCTGCGTCAACGAGTAAAATTGTCATTTGGTTGAAAACGATTTATTAAGCAATTTAAACGAGAGATGATATCAGTTACAACCAAAGGAAATGCCATGAGATCCCGATCCAGCCCGCACTCTGTCAGAAATCCCGGTATGGCCCTGATAATTGCAATGGCAATATATCTGGTATTCGGATCAGGCCAGGCGATGTCTGAAATCAAGCTGGTATTTGGCGCCTATACTGCAGATAAGCCAACATCCACCGTCCGCAAGCTGAAGCCGGTATTGCGATATCTCGAGGCAGCCTTAAGCCGGAAACTGGGCGAAAAGGTCACAATATCCACCCAGATTGCCAGAACCTACGAAAAAGGCATCGACAGCCTGGTGAATGGTGATGTGGATTTTGCCCGGTTTGGGCCAGCCTCTTATGTGATTGCAAAACAACGCTCCAATGGTGTTACGCTTTTGGCGATGGAGGCAGTAAAGGGTAAAAAGACATTCAGCGGTATTATTGCAGTGAAATCTGACAGCCCGATCCAGACTATTGCCGAGTTAAGGGGCAAAACCTTTGCATTCGGCAGCCGGTTTTCCACCATTGGACGTTACCTCTCACAAAGCCAGTTGTTGAATGCCGGTATCCGGGGTGATGATCTGAAAAGATTTGATTATCTTGACCGTCACGACCGGGTGGGAACAGCGGTTGGTGCCGGCGAATTTGAGGCCGGAGCATTAAAAGAATCCACTTTCAACAAGCTGAAGAAAAACAATGTTGCAATCCGCGAAATCTACAGGTTCGACAATGTCACCAAACCGTGGATAGCACGTTCGGGTCTGAAACCCCGACTGTCGGATGCCCTGAGAGAGGCTTTGCTTGAGGTGAAAGATCCCGTCGTGCTCAAGGCGATCAAGAAATCAGGATTTTTGTCCGGGCAGGACGCCGACTACGACTTTGTTCGAAGCGCGATGGAAAAAAGCCGCCAGTTTGATAGCTGATATATTCCCAATCACAGGACCCCGGGACAATGCGTCTATCCACTCAAATCATATCGGCAATGGTCGTTGTTGTCCTTGCAGTCGGTGCAATTTCGGGTGAAGCAGTTCGTTATCTTGAGGAAAATCGTCTCGAAAAAGAGCTGCAGATCCAGACCAATCAGATTATTTCGCTTTTGACAGGATTAACCCTTGAAAACATTATTTCCGAGGATATTCCTGAAATAACATCAGCCATCCAGGAAGCAGGACAACGTATTCGTTCTCTTATTTCAATCGAGGTGGAAAATGAGTCTGGCAGGGCGATTGCCAACTGGTCGCGTGGTAAATCGGCCCGCACAACCAAGCAGGTCGAATACAAAAACAATGTTGAGTTTGAAGGTGAAATATTTGGCCGGATGAAGGTCAGGTGGTCAACCCTTGAAAATCAGCTGCAGATTGAAGAAAGTGTTCAACAGGCGCGCGTTTATACAATCGGCGTGTTGGTATTGATGACATCAATGTTTTATCTGCTGATTTTCCGCATTATCCTTCGGCCTCTCTCTGTTGTTCATCAAAGAATGCTAGGCACAGCCAAGCGGTCAAATGGTCGGCGAACACCACTGCCGAGATTTTCAGCAATCGAGTTTCACCTACTGGACAAATCGATCAATATGTTTGCCAATGTATCGAGGCAACAGGAAAAGCGTGAAATTGAACTTGAAAATGCTCGTCAGGCCTCTGAAATTGCCAGCCGGTCCAAATCTGAATTTCTTGCCAATATGAGTCATGAGATCCGTACGCCAATGAACGGCGTCATTGGCATGGCTGAGTTGTTGCTCGAAACCTCGCTAGACCGTGACCAGCAATGTTATGCTGAAACAATATCCAAATCCGGTTCCGCATTGCTTGTCATAATTAATGACATTCTGGACTTTTCCAAAATTGAAGCTGGCAAACTTGAATTGGACCCGACACCGTTTGATTTGCGCAAAGCAATTGAAGACGTCGTCGTATTGATGTCCGCAAGAGCACACCAGAAAGATATTGAAATAACGCTGCGTTACAAACCTGATCTTCCCATCGGTTTTCTGGGCGATGTTGGCCGCATTCGCCAGGTAATTACTAATCTGGTTGGGAATGCGGTTAAATTCACCCCAAGCGGGCATGTTTCAATTGATATCGATGGAAAGGCAGATTCCCACAATGCAACACTGATGATTTCTGTCTCCGATACAGGCATTGGGATTCCAAGTGAGAATATTGCCTCAATATTCGGTGAATTTGAACAGGTTGACGGTGC
>QIIJ01000386.1 GCA_003232595.1 Aurantimonadaceae bacterium
TGGGCAATGCCGCGCGCACCGCCACCGCCGAGTGCCAATGACAGTGTTGATCTGGTCATGCCGGTTGTCTGCCTGTTCAGGATTTTTTGGGGCCCACCACCACAATGGTCGGTTTGTCTGAAAGCAGCTTTTGCGCCATTCGCCGGGCTTCGTCAATGGTCACATTGCCAATGTATTCGGCCCGCTTGTCGATATAATCAATGCCGAGGTTTTCCCGCTGAATGGCCACCAGCACAGAGGCAATCTTGCCGGATGTGTCAAGGTTCTGGATCGCATAGGAGCCGATGATGTATTTCTTGGCCTTTTCAAGCTCCTCTGCGCTTGGTCCTTCTTTTGCCATGCGTTCAATTTCTGACAGCAATATCTTGATGGTTTCATCGGCCCGGTCGGCACGGGTGGCAGTTCCCCCGCCGATGAATCCGGCCCGATCCTGGGTGCCAAGATAGGTGAATACGCCGTAGGCAAGTCCGCGCTTTTCTCGAATTTCTGTATAAAGACGCGACGAAAACGAGCCGCCGCCAAGAATGTAGTTCATCAGATAGGAGGCATAGAAATCGGGGTTACTGCGCTTGACGCCCTTGTAGATTACCCGGATCATTGATTGCGGCAGATCCAGTTCCACGGATTTTTCCTCACCGATATTCAGCTCCGCTTCGGGAATATCCTTAAGCTCTGCTTTTTCAGGCAGGCCGCCAAAAACCCTGTCGAGCATTTCGCCAAGCTCTTCGGCACTGATTGCGCCAACAACGCCAATCACCAGATTGTCCTGGGCCAGCAGTTTTTTGTGCAGTGATACAATATCATCTCTGGTGATGTTCTTGACGGTTTCAATGGTACCGCCGACGGCCCTTGCATAGGGGTGATCGGCAAATACCGACTTCCGCCAGGTTTGCGAGGCAATTGTATTGGGTCGTTTTAAAGAGCGCTGCAAAATTGAGAGCTGACTGGCCCGCATACGCTCGATGGGTTCAGGATCAAACCGTGGTTTGGTCAGTGCCAAAGCCAGTAAATCGAAAGCCTCACTTCGGGAAGAGCGGAGTGTTTTTAATCGGGCAGTAAAAGTGTCATACCCGGCGCTGAAACCAAGTTCAGCACCCAGATCGTCTATTTTTAGCTGAAACTCTTCGCTATTGATGTCACCGGCACCTTCGTCCAGAAGCGACGATAGCATATTTGCCAGCCCCTGTTTGTCGTCTGCTTCCTGCGTGGCACCACCCTTAAACGCCATGGAAACGGCAATTAGTGGTACGGTATAATCTTCAACCAGAAGGGCTTTGATACCACCTTTGCTGGTGACGGTCTGAATTGTGACAGCACCGACCGTTGCAAGCGGCAATAAAAACATTGCCAGGACAACTGCAATCATTGTCGATGCTTTTTTGAGACAATAAATATTTTTCATCGGTCAGCTCCGGGCTTTTTCTGGACGCAGGTAGCCCGTTACCGAGCGGATTTTCTTCAGGTATTTTCGCGCAACCCTGTTGACGTCTTCAGCGGTCACTTTGGAAATCCGGTCAGGCCACTGCTCGATATCCTCCAGCGTTTCACCCATCGCCAGCGATGCACCATATATACGCGCCAGTGTGCTTTGGCTGTCGCGGGCAAAAATTACCGACTTTAGTTGCCGGTTAATACCACGCGCCACTTCCTTTTCGGTTACGCCTTTTTCAAGAAGCTCAAGGACAACCTTGTCAATTTCCGCTTCGATCTGGTCGAGGGTTATCCCTTGCCTTGGCGTTGCATATAACAGGAAGCGGGTATCATCAAGCGCACTGCCCTGATAGTAGCCACCGGCGCTTGCTGCCAGTTTGGACTTGATGACGAGCTGTTTATATATCCGGCTGGTTGACGACCCGCCGAGGATTTCACCTAGAATATCAATCGCCTCTGCTTCACCGGGCTCTGCTGTTTTATAGGAGGGAACAAGGAATGTGCGTTGCCAGCTGGGTGAAGTTACCCGTGCATCGCTAAGCGACACCGTCCGCGCCGCCTTTGGCTCCGGCTCACGCGGGCGATTGCGCACACCCGGTTCTGCCCGTCGTTTGACCTTGGCATAGGTTTTTGCGGCCAGTTCCCGCACAAGTTCTGGCGTCACATCTCCAGCGACCACAAGAACAGCATTGTTTGGCGTATAATATTTGTCATAAAACGCAATTGCATCATCTTTGGTCAGTTGCTGAACCTCGTGCTGCCAGCCTATGACCGGAATACCGTACCGGTGGTTTTGAAACAGTGCCGCCTGTACCGCTTCACCCAAAAGGGAGCCTGGATTATTATCGGTGCGACTGCGTCGTTCCTCCTGAATAACATCGCGCTCGGGCAATACCGTTTCATCAGTCAGAACCAGATTGGACATGCGATCGGCCTCAAGCCGCATCATTTCTTCAAGCGCCGTCGGGGTGACCTTTTGAAAATATCCGGTGTAATCTGTTGAGGTGAAGGCGTTTTCCTGGCCGCCGATTTCCGCAACCTTGGCGGAAAACACTCCGCCTGGCACGGTTTTTGTGCCCTTGAACATCAGGTGTTCAAGATAATGGGCAAGGCCTGATTTCCCAGGCTCCTCGTCGGCGGAACCAACCTTGTACCATATCATATGGGTGACCACCGGCGCGCGCCTATCGGGTATCACCACCACCTGCAAGCCATTGTCGAGGGTAAAACTTGTAACTTTCGGACCTTTGGTACTTTCAGCCGCATTGTCTGTATTGGCAATTGCAGGCGAAACAAGGCCAGGCGCGGACAGAAGCAGGGCCGAGCCCAGTGCCACGGAAAGCGGAATGAAACGTAATATTTTCTGTGGCATGCTTTCTCCGGAATTGATTATTAATGTGCAGGACGGTTTAAATTGTTATTCGATAATATAGGGTGCCAGGAATTTCATGCACGTTACTTTTTCGTCATAACAGGTGATGAGTTATAATTGTGGCTATTTCAGGCGAAAGATACCAATTGTAGTCGAGGAATAATGCCGTTGTTCCAGCCTTTCAAAACCGTCAAGAGCCTGTGGCGCACTGATTTTTTGCTCTTCCACAACCAGAAGGGCATTCGGGCTAAACCAGCGGCCATTTCGAGCACTGGCAATCGCTTTTTCTCCCAGTTCCTGGCCATAGGGCGGGTCAGCAAAGACCAGGTCAAACGGTGCAAGCTTTTCAATATCTCCCATCTGTGTTGCATCCCGGCGAAATATCCTGCTGCTGCCCTGAAGATCAAATAATTCCACATTCTGCCGCAAGACTGCCCGCCCTTCGATTGAATTATCGACAAACAAACAGAATCTTGCACCGCGTGACAGCGCTTCAATGCCAAGCGCCCCTGTACCGGCAAAAAGGTCCAGCACACGGGTTTGCTCAAGCGCATTACTGTAGGAATGGGTGATTACATTAAACAGGCTTTCACGCACACGGTCCGATGTTGGTCGAATCGTGCCGGATGCAGGTGCCTTGAGCGCCCGACCACGAAACTCACCGCCGATGATCCGCACGGGGAACCCCTGCATTTCGAGTAGATTTTTTGTATGGTTTTTTCCTGCGGCTGGCTGCAGATTTTGCGCGCCCGGACCTGGATTTATCCGGTTTTTTTGTATCGAGCCTTGCCAGTAATTCCTCGCGGGTTTTGGCAGGTTTTTTACCACGCCGGGATTTTGTATTACCGGCTTTCAGTCCGGTTTTGGGTTGCTGGATTTGATGAATGACCGGCGCATCGAAATCGGCACCTGATTCCCGTATCAACCGCTCTCCAAGTTGCTCGCGTAAGGTCCTGCCCCTGATTTCCTGCACCCCACCGGGTTCCAGATCGCCCAGTTGAAACGGGCCATAGGACAGACGGATAAGCCGGTTCACCTCAAGCCCGAGTGAAGCCAGCACTTTCTTGACCTCCCGGTTTTTTCCTTCACGAAAGGCAAGGGTCAGCCAGCAATTGTGGCCCTGCTCGCGGTCCAGGGTTGCTTCAATCGAACCATAGAGTACGCCGTCCACGGCAATGCCGTCTTTCAGTGTATCAAGTTGCTGTTGGCTGATTTTTCCGTGGGCGCGCACCCGGTACCGCCTGAGCCACCCTGTGGCAGGCAATTCCAGAACGCGCGCCAGGCCACCATCATTGGTCAACAACAACAGGCCCTCGGTCATAATATCCAACCGACCTATGCTCAAAACCCGCGGCAATCCTTCGGGCAGCACATCGAAGATTGTTTTACGCCCCTCCGGGTCTTTATTGGTGGTGACCGTGCCGGATTTTTTGTTAAAAAGCCAAAGCCTGGTACGCTCAGTGACCGGCAGCAGTGTGCCGTCAACTTCGATTTTGTCCCTGCCGGTTACGGTGACCGCCGGTGTGGTGAGTTTTTTGCCGTTCAGTTCAACCCGCCCGGCTTCTATCCAGCGTTCCGCATCGCGACGGGAACACAGCCCGGCCCGGGCCATGCGTTTGGCAATACGCTCGCCTTTGGCTGCAGTAGCATTATCAACAGGGGTTGAAACAGGTGTTTTTTTGCTGGATTTCATGGCGGTTTCCTATCACCTTGGTGAGGGCAACGGAAGAGTAGAAAACAATGTCAGAATTTATGGATATTGCACTGGAAGAAGCTGAACTGGCGGCAGCGCGCGGTGAGGTACCGGTGGGGGCCGTTGTTGCCTGCGAGGGAAAAATTATTGCCAGGGCCGGGAACAGGACCCTGGAATTGAATGATTCATGCGCCCATGCGGAGATACTTGTTATCCGTGCTGCAGGTAATTTATTGGGCAATGAGCGGCTTACCGGGTGCGACCTTTATGTAACACTGGAACCCTGCACGATGTGTGCCGGGGCAATTTCGCTTGCCCGCATTCGCAGGCTCTATTTTGCCGCTGAAGACATCAAGGGAGGCGCGGTTGAAAACGGAGTGCGGTTTTTTTCTTCCCCCACCTGCCACCATGCGCCGGAAACCTATTCCGGGCTGGGCGAAACGCGGGCGCAGCAATTGCTGCTTGAGTTTTTCAGGAAACGGCGTTGAAGGGATCAGCTAAACGGATTGAGATCGCGCCAGCTCCAGCTCTTTTTGCCCCTGGCCTTTTTGGCTTTGACATCTTCATCAATGCCGATTTCGCCGACGGGGGCTGTATCAGCAGGTGTACGATATTCACGTTTTGGTTCCGTGAGATATTTGCGCGGTGCTGCACCTGTTGCCCCTGCAAGTTCCGCCCGGCGTTTTAAAACTATTCTTCTGTTGCGTTTGCGCCGGTCATCATAGGCCGCATTGTCTTCAAATTCACTGCGCGAAACGATCCGGGAAGGCACCCGCTGCACCGTGCTATCTGCGCTGCGCCTTTTCTTTAGAAACTCAATCGGCAACCGATCGGAACGCTCATCTGCCACAGGGACTTCTGCAAGCAACCGCGCCCTGCGTTGTTCCGGGTTTTCCGGCAATTCATTGGTTGAAGCACCACCCTCAACAGG
>QIIJ01000479.1 GCA_003232595.1 Aurantimonadaceae bacterium
TTACCTATGACTATCGCGGAATTGGCGGGTCGTGGCCGGGTAATGACCGGAAATTCAGTTACCAGATGAGCGATTGGGCGCGTTATGATGTTCCGGCGATGATTGAATGGGTCAGCCGGAATTTCCCGGACAGGAAAATCCATGTTGTCGGGCACAGTTTTGGTGGCCAAACTCTGGGGTTGACTGCTCGTAATTCACTGATCGACAAAATCGTCACTGTTGCGGCGATGTCCGGTTATTGGCGCAAAATGTCATCACCCGAACGCTACAGGGTTTATGCAGTATTTTTTCTTATGACACCGGTGCTGGCCCGGATATATGGCTACATTCCCGGTAAATTTGGCCTTGGTGAGGACATCGCTGCCGCCGCTATGAGCCAGTGGGTTAGATGGTGCAAGGACCCGGAATATTTTTTCAACGACCCTGCCCTGCCCGAAATACGGCATTTTGCAGACTATCAAGGGCCATTGCTGGCGGTTGGTCTTGACGACGACCAGTGGGGGAGACCAGAGCTGATCGACCATCTTACCAATCACTTCACCGCTGCCGATATCAGTCGGACACAGTTTTCGCCATCCCTGGCCGGCGGTGCCATCGGTCATTTCAATTTTTTTAAACCGCGATTTAAAGAAACACTGTGGCAACCGGTTGCCGATTGGCTGTTTGACGGAAAACCGATCTAAATCCCGATCTTAATCGACCCGTTTGCAGTCAACAACCCGGTAGGTTGGCTGATACATGGTAACCAGTTCTTCAGCAGCCGTTGGGTGAATGGCCATAGTGCGGTCAAAATCTTCCTTGGAAGCGCCCATCTTGATGGGAATTGCCACAATTTGTGCCATTTCACCGGCATCCGGGCCTAGAATGTGCGTACCAATTACTTTGTTGTTGGCTGAATCGACGATAATTTTCATCATCATTTTTTCATCCCGGCCTGAAAGTGTATGTTTCATTGGTCTGAATACCGCTTTGAATATGTGAAGGTTTTCCACTTTTTCCGTGGCTTCCTCTTCGGTCATGCCGACGGTACCAAGTTCTGGCTGGGAAAATACTGCTGTTGCGATGATTTCGTGGTCGGGAGCAGTTGGATTGTTCTTGAATTCCGTTTCAATAAAACACATTGCCTCGTGGATAGCGACCGGCGTCAGCGGTACCCGGCTGGTAACGTCTCCAAGCGCCCAAATGCTTTTGATATTGGTACGGGAATATTCATCAACGACAATATGGCCGCTCCAGTCGAGTTCTATTCCAACCTTGCTCATGCCGAGATTTTCTGTCAGCGGTTTGCGCCCGATTGCCAGCATTACCTGATCAACAGTCAGTACCTCACCGCCCGAAAGTGTGACATTGAGGCTTGCGCCTGACTTTTCCACTTTTTCGAAAACCTCATTGCAAATGACACGGACGCCCTTTTTCTCCATTTCCTGATGCAGGTGCTGGCGCAGGTCCATGTCAAAATGGCGTAGTATTTCCGGCCCGCGATAGACAATTGTGGTTTCCACGCCAAGGCCTGCCATGACGCCGGCAAATTCAACCGCAACATAACCGCCCCCGGCAATAACCATGCTATCGGGTAATTCAGTCAGGTTGAAAATTTCATCCGATGTTATGCAAAGTTCATGTCCGGGCAATTCCGGTTGTCGGTTCGGTGTACCACCAACGGCAACCACTATTTTTTCCGCAGTGACCACCCGGTTATCGGCCAGAAGCCTTACTTCGTGTGGCCCGTCAACAATGGCTCTTGTATCAAATGTTTCTGCCCGGGCATTTTCAAGCCCCTTGCGATATAGTCCTTCGAGACGGGCAATTTCCCGGTCCTTGTTGGCAATCAGGGTGGACCAGTCGAAGCTTGTTTTACCTACTGTCCAGCCGAACCCGGCCGCATCTTCAAAATGTTCTGCAAAGGAAGAGGCATAGACAAAAAGCTTCTTGGGGACACAGCCTCGAATGACACATGTTCCGCCGTAGCGGTATTCTTCGGCAATGCCAACACGTTTTCCCAAACCAGCCACCAGTCGCCCTGCCCGTACACCGCCTGAACCGCCACCGATCACAAACAGATCATAATCATATTTCATTTGGATATTTGCCTATTTGTTGGAATCGAAAAACCGGCCACAAAAGCCGGTTATTCACTTAGGTGTCCGATTTAAAAGTCTCCAGAAGAGCCTTTTAGACGTCAATTCCGCCCTCTCCCCCGGCCCAACCACCCGATAACGGTACCCTGTGGGGTGGTTGGGCCGGGGGAGAGGGCTGGCACCGGACTTTTAACAGGCTCTTAGGTCTGCTATGAACCGCACTGTATCACAAGCTGTTGTAACCGAATAAAGTGCCAACAGGCTATTCAATGCCCTTTTCTTTCATTTTCTGATCCACAGCCTGGCTGAGGTCGCGGACAATACCTGCGGCCCAAATCTTTGAGGCATTGTTGAGTTCCCTGGTCAGAATGGGGGCTTCCTTCAGAAGCTTCTTTCCGGCAACAGAAGTATAGAACGCGCTGATCTGATTCATTTCTTCCTCAGAAAATATACGCCCGTAGATATCTGCTGATTCATTTTCAAGATCACCGCGTCTGGCTGCAAGCTTAAGAGTTTCCTCATCAACAAGATCTGTGACCATATCGGCAAGGTCGGGGCGTGCTGCAATAATGTCGGATTTTACTTTCTCGGCAATTGCCGGAAGGATATTGTCAAACAGATCGGTTGCCCCGGAAGCTGAAAGCGCAACTTTTGATGCCTTGCGATGGGAAGGACTTAAGTCTTCTGCCGCAAAGAGCGGTGAAGCAACTCCCGCCACCAGCATTGTTGCAACTAATAAACTGCCAAATTTAGATGTGATACTCATAATAACTCCGTGTTTTTGCATTCGCCTATGAAGCGGTCATAATTTGAATTCCACTGGCCCCGGCCAGTATTGCAACTTTTGCGATTCCGATAAACAGACCGTGCTCAACCACCCCCGGAATCCCCAGCAGTCTGTCAGAAAGCTTCTGTGGATCGGGAATGCGGCCAAAAGATGCATCAAGAATGAAGTGTTCCCCGTCAGTAATAAATTGATCTTCTCCGCTCATCCTTAGCGTGATACTACCGGAAAGCCCCAAATTTCGGGCTTCGTTTTCAATAGCAATTCTGGTAGCAGTCAATCCGAAGCGGTTGACTTCTATGGGAAGATCAAATGCGCCCAGAGTTTTAACAAGCTTGCTGTCATCAGCAACAACGATCATGCGATCGGAAGCGTTTGCGACGATTTTTTCGCGTAACAGCGCACCACCACCACCTTTGATCAGGCTAAGATTTGCATCCACTTCATCGGCGCCATCAATCGTCAGGTCAAGGTGGGGTGTTTCCTCAAGCGTGGTCAATGGCACATTCAGTTTCCGACAAAGCCTGGCGGTTCGTTCCGAGGTGGGAACGCCGGTTATATTCAAACCGCCCCTGATTTTATCGGCGAGAAAATGTACAAAAGCATCTGCTGTGGAACCGGTACCGATACCAAGCTTCATTCCGTCTTTGATATAGTCAATCGCTGCAGCTGCGGCAGCTTTTTTCAGCGGGTCAACCATAGTTTCTGTCGGTTTCCTAATCTTGCAGTACAGCCTATAATTTGCGGCGAATCGCAGCAATTGCCAAAGCAATATTCGTGCTGCGACAGCTATCACGAAGCAATATTTGAAGCCAGTGGATTGTTGCGCCAAAGGAAACTACGACAAAATATGGTCAACAACAATCGACACAAAAAGCCTGTTCTTGTCCTCGACCTTGATGGCACACTGGTGAATTCCATTGGCGATCTGACAGCAGCACTAAATGTTGCCACAGCGACGGTCGGCATGGCGCCACTCCCGGTTGAAATCATCGGACCGACTGCTGGCAAGGGCGCAAGGGCAATGATTGCACTGGCTCACAAGATCAACAATCAGCCACTTGATGAGGCTGTTCTTGAGCATTTAACCGGGCTATTTGTTGAACACTATCACGAAAATATTGCCAATTTGACTGAAGTCTATCCAGGTGCAGTTGAAGCGCTGGCCAAGTTTCAGGAGAATAATTGGTTGCTGGCGATCTGCACCAACAAACATGAATATCTTGCCAGGAAACTACTTGAAGAGCTTGAGCTCAATCACCTGTTTGCTGCAATATGTGGTTCTGATACGTTTGATGTTCGCAAACCCGATGGCAGTCATATTCTCCAAACCATCGCCAAAGCCAGGGGAAATGCAAAACTGTCAATCATGGTAGGAGACACGGCAACTGACATAAATGCTGCAAAAAATGCCGATATCCCGTCAATTGCGGTAGATTTCGGGTATCATGATCTGCCAGTTGAAACATTGAATGCCGACAAGGTGATATCCGGATTTCATCAATTGTGGCAGACTGTTTGTTCTTTGCAAAATTAGCGCCCGGTTATTCAGATTGGGGTTGATAATACCTGCTCTGGTTCTATAATTTCCGGGTGTTTGAGATCGCCATAGGCAATTGATTTTACGATAATGCTTACCTGTAGAATTTCTGTTCTTGCACCCGGGGTTAAGCAGGACTAACTTTGCTGGTTCCGGATACCAACCAAATCCCGAAATGCAGGCCACAAATTCATGACTATCAACAACACTATTGTCGGTGCAATCGGTAACACGCCGCTTATCAGGCTCAACAGGGTATCTGACGAAACCGGTTGCGAAATCCTCGGCAAGGCGGAATTCTTAAATCCCGGCCAGTCAATCAAGGACCGCGCTGCACTGTCGATCATCAATGCTGCTGTTGCAAAGGGAGACATCAGACCAGGCGGCGTCATTGTTGAGGGAACCGCCGGTAATACCGGCATTGGTATTGCCATGGTCGGCAACGCTCTTGGTTATCGATCTGTCATTGTCATTCCAGACAGCCAGAGCCAGGAAAAGAAAGACGCAATCCGGGCATTTGGTGCGGAACTGGTGGAAGTCCCCCCTGTTCCATATCGCAACCCCAACAATTTTGTTCATATATCGCAAAGAATCGCCGAACAATTGGATAAAATCGAAGAAAATGGCGCGGTCTGGGCGCAGCAATTTGACAATATTGCCAACAGGCAGGCTCATATTGATACCACAGGCCCCGAAATCTGGCAGCAGACCGGCGGCAAAATAGATGGATTTATCTGTGCCGCTGGCTCGGGTGGCACCCTTGCCGGAGTAGCCATTGCCCTGCGGGAAAAAAACAAATCCGTAAAAATTGGCCTTGCTGACCCCGGTGGAGCAGCGCTCTATGAATATTATGCCAATGGCGCGCTGAAAACCGAAGGAACATCCATTACCGAGGGTATAGGCCAGATCAGAATAACCGCCAATCTTGAAGGTCTGGCGGTCGATTTTCCTTAT
>QIIJ01000115.1 GCA_003232595.1 Aurantimonadaceae bacterium
TATTGAGATCCGGGAACCAATATTCACGCGCCGAAACGTATCCAAATACGTAGCGAACAAATGTCTGCGCTGGACCGGTATAGTCCAGGAGTGCAAGATATATATAAGTAACCAGGTAGATCGGCATGGCCAGCGGTAACACCAGCATCCACTGCAATATACCTCTGCCGGGAAAGCGACACATTGCCGTCAACCACGCAGTGCCGACCCCGACAACGGCTGTCACGGTGCCAACACCCGCCATCAGAATCAGGGTTGTAGTTATCGATTTCGGCAACACATTTGCAATCAGATGCGACCAGACATTGTCTGAATTGCTGCTGGCCACATAAATCAGGGCCAGCAACGGAATGACCAGCAACAATGCAATAATCAGGGCTGGCAACGCAAAAAGCCGATTTGTGCCCTTGACCCCTGTCATAGAAATATCCCGGTTGGTTTCAACGACCAATCTCCTCAGGAATTTGGCCCATCGTTAAAACCTGTCTTGTCTACCAGTTCGCTGGCAGTTTTGCGGTATTTTGCGATCATATCAAGGGCAAGGTCATCCGCTTTTAATGTTCCCCAGGACTTGACGCGTCCAGACACAGGAACATCCGGCTTTACCGGGTATTCGTAGTTTGTCTCACCGTAAATTTGTTGCGCTCCGGCAGACGACAGGAATTCAAGCAGTTTTTTGGCGTGTTCTTTGTTGGGGGCATATTTTGTCATGGCCATGCCTGAAATATTCACGTGCGTGCCTCTGTCATTTGCATTGGGGAAAAGTATCCGCACCGATTTGGCCCATTCCTTTTGTTCTGGCTCCTTGTCGTTGGTTTCCATCTTGCCCATGTAATAGGTATTGCCCAGGGCAATATCGCAAATACCGGAAAATATCGCCTTAACCTGATTACGGTCGTTACCGGATGGCTTGCGGGCAAGGTTTGCCTTGACAGCCTTGAGCCAGTTTTCAGTCCATTTTTCACCGTGATTGGCGATGAGCGATGCAAACAATCCTACAGAATAGGGATGCTGCCCTGAACGGGTACAAATGCGCCCCTTCCATTTTGGTTCGGCCAGTTCCTCATAAGTGATGGAGGTCTGGCCGATCCGGTCTTTTGATGCAAATATTATCCGTGCGCGGGTAGTTATGCCAAACCAATGACTTTGCGGATCGCGATATCGGGCCGGAATATTGTTGTCGATTACATCACTGGATACAGCCTGGGTAACGCCCATCTTTTTTGCCCCGTCCAGACGGCCAACATCGGTGGTCAACAAAATATCAGAGGGAGAATTTGCGCCTTCCGAGGCGATGCGCTGCGCCAGCCCCTTTTTGGCAAATATTACCCTGGTCGTGATCCCGGTTTCTTTCGTAAAAGCATCCAACAGCGGTTTTATCAGGAAAGGTTGCCGGTAGGAGTAGATATTGACACTGCCGCCAGCAAACACCCCTGACGTTGTGAAACCCATCATAAGCGCAAAAAAAATCAACAAAAATTTAGAATTCCAGCGTAATCTGGAATATAGCTTTTCCATGATAAACGTCCTTCAGCCAGCAAGGTTAAAGGCCCTGCGGAGTTGAATACTGCGAACCTGTCGCAATTGTGATATGAGGTCAAAAATTCATAGTGTCAAGAAAAAACTCAAAGAAATCAATAGATTAGAATGGTTCAAAGGTATAACTGTTCTAAACTGGGATCGAGTTATTATCTAACTCATTCAAATAATTGAATGTTTATAGACCAAAGACATTATTGTGAAATCTTGCTGCAGGTTTCGCCAGCCCATAGTTCTCATTCGGTTAAAACACGTGTGGGTGGAAAAAATATTTCCACCAGAGTGCCTTCACCCGGCGTGCTTTCGATTGAAAACCGCGCGCGATTGGCTTCTACCAGTGCTTTGGTAAGGGGTAGTCCGAGGCCTGTGCCTTCGCTATGCTGACTGGATATCGTTTGCACCCTGCGAAATGGCATCAATGCTGTAGCAATATCGTTTTCGCTCATGCCGATACCTGTATCCCGAACTCTCAGCGCTACTTCGCCGGTCTCCTCATAGACTGTCGACACGATGACCTGGCCGCCTTCTTTTGTGTACATGATCGCGTTGGAAACCAGATTAAGAATGATCTGACGGATACTGCGCGGGTCTGCTACAATGGTTGGCACCGCGCTTGATAGGCTCGTACGAATAATAATGTGATTTCGATTGGCCTGGGGCTGGGTAAGTGCCACACCTTCGGCAACAATTTCGTTAAGACGAACCTCGCCAAATTCAAGTTCCAGCTTACCGGCCTCGATTTTTGAAATATCGAGCAGATCATTGACCAGCTCCAGCACATGACTGCCAGAACGATTTATATCGCGCAGGTATTCCCGGTAGCGGTCAATTGAAATCTTGCCAAACCGCTCTTCAAGCATGACTTCCGAAAAACCAATAATGGCATTAAGCGGAGTACGAATTTCGTGGCTGATTTTTGCCAGGAAATCAGTCTTCTGATCATTGGCAAGCTCCGCCTGCCGCTTTGCAGCAACCAGGTCCTCCTCGGCCTTTTTCCATTGGGTTATATCTCGCAGGACAGCACAATAACCGTCCGATTCTTCCAGCTGACCAATCGTGACAAATAGCGGAATAAGGCCTCCTTGCGCCTCTCTGCCGATCATTTCACGACCGTCATTAAGCAGGCTGATAACGCCATTTTCAGAAAGGCCGGCAAGGTATTCATTTGCTGAGCGATGGCTTTCCTGTGCCAGCAAACAGGTAAAGTGTTTGCCGGTAACAGCCACGTCATCATGCCCAAACAAAGCCTCAGCAGCCCGGTTGATGGAGCGGATATTGCCATCTTTATTTAGTACAACCACCCCATCGGTTGCTGTGTCTAGAATTCCCGATAGTTCGCGGGCGCTAATACCGTGAAAACCTGGAGAGGGTAGGGTGGATTCAGCACCTGCAACTGCCAATGAGTTGTCTTCAGAGATATCCTGTTGCAGCTTTTTCCGGGGTTCTGCCTGATCTTGAGAATGTTCCCGCAAGGCTAATAGCAGGGCGCGACTATCACCCCAGGGTACGCTTTGCAACCTTGCCCTCACGGGGATGGTTTCGCCACTGCTGTTAACTATATGTGTATGACCTTCATGTGCTCCATCGGGTGACCCCAAAAGAGCCTCTATGCCACCACTACCTGACAGACCACCAACATCCAGATACCCGGTCAATTCGCTGAATTCCTGATTTACAAACAATACGGTGTTGTCCCTGAATATCACCACGGCAACGGGTAATTTGCTAAGTATTGATGTGTCAACAACGGATGGTTTGTGACTTGTCGATCCGGCAAAGGCGGAAGGCAGATAATTTCTGGATACAGATTCGTCGTCGGCTTTGGTTTCTGTTGTCGTCTGTGATGAATTGGTATTGTCAATGGCAACTTTTGCAAGCTTGTCACCGATCGTGGCAAAATTTGCCTGTTCTTCCAATGACAGTTTCTTATTCTCCAGAGCGTTGCGCCGGGCTCCCAAATTGACGATTTTATCGTCATTCGCTGCGGCCAGAAGTACAGTTTTTTCTGATCTGCCAGCACCGGAAGAAGCGTCTATCGAACTGTCTAGATCCTCATCGGGTGTATTGCCGGTCAGCAACAGCCCGGTTTCTACCGGGTCGTTGACAGGTGCATTACTGTGAATGGTGCCAAATCCGTGGAAGCCCGAAAACCGCCGGTCCTTGTCATGTGAAGGTAATCCGGCAAGATCGACTGGAACACGTAATTTGGTTCCCTGTACCGGCCACAAGATATTTTTGCTGGACCATGTGTCGGTTTTTTCGAGCATAGTAGCGATTTCGCCACTATCATCAAAACTGAATTTATTAGAAATATTTTGCCAGGATACACCGGTGATACGGGCAGCTGCAGGGCCAACAGTCCGTTCCAATTCCGGCGATACCGAAATAAACATACCGGATCGATCCATTCGCCAGGCAAACCGAACCGGTCTGTCTGTTTCCATAAAAGTGAATTTTTTAATACCGTCGGCGTCAATATCAATGGCTTCGCCGTTATTGTGTTCGCTCTTGGACACCTGAGAGCCTGAATTGGGTACCAGATGATCCTTCATGTCTTTATTTGAAGTTTTTGAATGCTTTTTGGATTCAGAAACGGAGGGTTCGTCTTCCGCACTTGTTTTGCGTAAATACCAGCGGTTTATATCGCGGCCTCCGTCGCCTTTGATCAATTCAGGCCTTCGCGAAGAAATTATCCTTGAGAGATTGCCGGGTGCTACAGGCTCCGTGACATTTTGCTGGTGCGAGTCAGTGTTCGGTTTTATGGCCGGTTCCTCTTCAATCGGCGCGCGAGCCAGGATTAGCAAATTCAATGCTGGATCATCGCTGAGCCGGGCTATCCCGGCTGCCATTTGGACATCATCAATTCGAATTGGGCGTTTTATCAACCGGTCAGTTTCAGCCCCGACTTCCTGAACGAGGCTAACAAGAATGTCCCCGCTAATTCCCAGTTCATCAAAACTTGAGGTTGCGCCAATAATTTCTGCGCCACTGCTCAGAATTGCCGAGGCATGACCGGCACCATCGAGGCAGGATATGGCGGTTTGGGCCATTTCGGCTGTCGTGTAAGATGGCCCGTGCAGTGGTGCAGTAACAAAGAGCACCGCATTAATGCCATCCGGGAAGGAGATTGTCGAAAGCGAAAATGTTACCAATCGATTTTCCCACCCTCTCCTGATCCGCACAGTGGCCTTGATGGTGTGATGCTTGTTGAGCTGAGATACGGATGCAGCAACCTGCCGCCTTAAAACAGAACTGTCATCCAGACCGTTATCAAGGGCCTCGCTGACTTGCTGTTCGCCCAGCAACAGCGTTCCCTCTCCATTGGCCCACAAGACCTCTGCCAGGTTTTCGCTGAAGATAATCGCAGCCTGCCGCGAGACGACAAGTTTTCGTGTCTCTGCCAATACTGAAAGATCAAGATAGGGATAGCGTTTCATTTGCTCACCTCAACAATACCCGAACCTGCAATCCAGGCATCCGGCTGAACCGGAAATATCCTTAACAAGCCGTTAATACAGGTTATTGTACAGATTTTCCATGGGTTGGAAGGGATTGAGTACTTAAATCGTTAGAACGGTTAACGTTGCCACCAATTTGATTCTAATTGAACCGGCAATTTTCAACTCCGTTCGTTATTTCCCTTCAATCTCACTTGCATTAATCGGTGATTGACCGTATTTCAGCAATGCTGGAGTGACATTCAGCAAATGTGCGACTGTAGCTCAGTTGGTTAGAGCGCTGGTTTGTGGAACCAGAGGTCGAAGGTTCAAGACCTTCCAGTCGTACCAAT
>QIIJ01000016.1 GCA_003232595.1 Aurantimonadaceae bacterium
AAATTGATGAAGTGCTCTTGGCCACTTCTGAATTTGTCAAAGAGGCCGGTTGTTCAAATCTGATTGACAAGTGGGCCAATTAGAAATCGACTCCGGGGCGGCGCTTAGATATCGGAAAGAACTGGGAAAGATTTCCCGGCACTCAAATATCGTCGTCCCCGGTCTCTATTTTCGCACGCAGCCCCGAATTGCACCAATCCGACAACCGGGCTGGAAGCAAATTGTTCAGATGGGCCAATAAAACCAGAGGAAACGGGAATGAGATGTAAGGAGCTTTTCGGTCAAGCCCTTTTCGAATAATACGCGCCGCACGTTCTTTCGAAACCAGGAACGGTGTCGGCCCAATATGAATATCGGTCATTTTTGTGTCAATGAATCCCGGACAAATGATGGTCACAGTTATTCCAGTCGCTCGCAGGGATTGTCGCAGCGCCGAGCCATAGGCACGCAGCCCGGCCTTACTCGCCGAATAGCTTAAAAGGTCGGGTTGCGGCGAAATGGCGGAAAGCGAAGAGACCAAAGCAATATGGCCTCGCCTGCGTTCGATCATGCCTGGCAAGGCGGCTTGCACAGTATTGATGGCTGCCCGCAAATTTGTATCCAGTATTTTTGACATTTGGGCCGCATCCTCGATACCGTCGACATTTCCGATCTTTACACCGGCGTTCGCGATTAGCAGATCGATCGGGTTTTCGCGGTCAAAATCGGATATTTTCTGTACAAGAGTGGTGGTATCAGCCAACGGAAACCGCGCGGATTGCGCTTGGGCGCCCAGATGCACGGCTCGTTTCTTTATGTCCTCAAGCCTGTTTTCATTCCGCCCCATCAACAACATGGCGGTACCCGGCTCAGAATAAACTTCTACTAGCGAGTTGCCCAATCCACCGCTGGCCCCTGTGATAACAATTGAGCGTTCAGCCATATGACCCTCTTGGAAATGTAGAGTGCCTTTGATGGCACAGGAAATGCGATTTGGCCGTGAAAATGAGACCCGCGCAGCTGGCCTTCTTGATTGTTATCGATTTCATTGGCTAGTGTTCTGCGTGTTTTGCAAAGGTTTGTGCCCAGATTGCCGAAAGCGGTTTATTGACTAAAATCCCGCCACCTGACGACAATAGCAATAGCAGAAATTTCTTGTTCTTGCAGGGCCACCCTTCCAGGTTCTGGAGCCAACTTTCAGATGGTTTGAAAGCGGACGGACACCTTGTCTTCAAGGTGCATTTTTGCCTTGCCGATCTCGTTTTCTGGGGCTGGCGCCGGGGTAAGAGTTTCCGTGGGAAGTTTCCTGACTGGGGGCCATGGATTGATAGGTTCATGTCCGAGCGGAGGATCACGGATATCATCTACTACGCTGATCGCTTTCCGTATCACAAAACTGCACTTAAGAGAGCACGGGCGCGGGGCGTAAATGTTTGGGTTATTGAATTTGGGTATCTGCGACCAGATTGGATAACATTCGAGCGTGAAGGGATGGGTGCCTTTTCGAGCTTTCCTCGGTCAAAAGTCGCGATACAGGAGCTGGCACAAGGTCGGGATCTGCCGGACTCTAGCAACAAATTTTCCCATGGATTTATCGTCGAGGCATGGAACGAAGTCGTTTTTGATTTATTGCAGTTTTTTGGCAGACCGCTCTACCCATTTTACCGGTCCGACAGGATGTACTGGCCGTGGCGTGAGTACTTTTTTTGGCTGGTTGAATTCGCCCGGAAGGGACGCTACCGGCGCGATGTTTCCGACCTTGAGGATAGAATTCGTCACAATGAGATATACTATAACTTGGTGGCGATGCAGCTTCAAGCGGATTATCAAATCCGCGACTCTTCAGACTATTCCGATTTGGGAGAATTCCTTGATGAGGTATTTGGATCTTTTGTCAATCACGCCGCGCCAGACCGCGAATTGGTCATCAAACTCCACCCTTTGGACAGTGGAGCCGAGCACTGGCATCGGCGGATTTTGGACATGGCAGAAATGCACGGTGTCGAAAGACGGGTTCATGTTATAAAAGGTGGTGATCTGGCTGAACTGCTGACCAATTCCAACGGCGTGGTTCTGGTGAATTCGACCGTTGGCATTCGTGCGCTTGGTCTCAACGTTCCGGTTTGCGTCATGGGCAGTGCTGTGTTTGACATAAATGGTCTCAACCACAAAGGAGGGCTTGATTCATTTTGGAATTTTCCAACACAGATCGATCGGCGATTGCTCGAGGATTTTCTGCGCGCGCTGTCAACGATACAGATAAAGGGTTCATTTTATGATCCGGCTGGTCGACGTGCGGCTATCAGTGAAATATGCAACCGGTTCCGTGTTGCAGGCGACAAACTGCTATACAGCACGGATTTGGCCGAAATTGAACCGCAGTGAAAGGCGTCAATCAGCGCGATTGGCATACATTTCACACGTTTCACCGGACGAATGCGCTCTGAACCTACAGGCTCAAAACAGTGCGAACACGGTGGGAAGAACGCGCAAACAAGGTGTTTTTCGAAGTTGCTGCATAGCAATGTTTGCGTCGATTTTTTGGATCACTCATGGCCTGGAATCCTATGCGTCTCCGATTAGTAAATTTGGCCGGGCACTTACATTTGAAAAACAGATTGATGTGGCAACTTCTCCGAGAAATGACAACAACCACCCCCAAGGGGGGCGGGGTAAGTTTTTGGTGCATGGCCCTTTGGCGTCTGACCGACCGCTGAATTCTGCCGCGGAACCCTCAGTTGACTTGAACTCAATAAACGTTCGCGAAATGCAGGTTCAACTCAAAAGGCTTGGTTGCTATCGTGGTATTATTGATGGTGAAATCGGATCGCAAACCAAAGCGGCGTTCATTCGTTTTTTGACCCTGACAGACGCAGATCTGGCCCTGGAAGATATTGGAACTGCGTCTGCCGTTGGTACCCTATTGGGTGAAAACGAACTGATCTGCAATGCGAGCTGGCTTCTTGCCAATCGGCCAGAGGAGCTTGAGGGCAAGTGGGGGTTTCGCGCGGACTGTAGTAAGTTTTTTTTGGGTTTCCAGGTTACCGGCGAACTTGATCTGCACAAAGAAAGCTCAAATGGTTTTGCTGGCTCGGCAACAAACTCTTTGGGGATGATCGGGAACATAACGGGCCAGATATCCGGCCAATCGGTTGATACCATTATCGACTGGCCCGGGCTGCAGATTGCTGTTCTGTTGATTGGGTCAAACCAGTCACTGTCGCTTCAAGGCGTAGCGTCAAATGGGTGCGACGTTGTTGCCTGGATGTTAGCTTCCTCAGATTGATTTATTTTGGGAAAGCAACTTCGGCCTTTCTTCCATTTATCATTCCGATTCAATCACGGAACCGCGAAACCTTACAAGAAGAATCCCACCAACGATAAAAAACAGAATGCCGATCAAGAAAACGTACCAAATGGAAATATAAGCGCCTTCATATGAAGGATAAAAAGAGCGGCGGGTTTCACCGACGACATGGGTAAGCGGGTTCCACCAAAGCAGTTTTTGGAGGTGTTCCGGAACCTGTTCATATATGAAAAATACGCCCGAAATGACAAAAAGAGATCGACTAATGATCGCCCAGATATTCCGCCACACCGGGAACAAGGAAAACAGCAACGCATTTGTTGTTCCGACTCCCAGGCCAAGAATGGCCGCTGACGCAATAGCCAGAAGCAGCGGGGGAATACTAATATTTTCTGGCTGCCCGACTATCAGGAACAAGCCCAGGAATACGATTCCGCCTACGATAAGTTGAGTTCCTAAGGAAAGAATAAATCGAGCGATCACGGCACCAAAGGGCGTTACGACCGGGAAACGCATCAACGGGCGGTTCTGAAGCACCGCAGTACCGCCATTGGCCGCAATGTCGTTGAAAATATGAAACGGAATGAAGCCCGTCGCAAAGAATACTGCAAAATTTTCTCCTAGGGGAGGGTTCTTGGCAAACTGGGAAAACGCTATCGACAGGATTGCGATCGTTGCGACCGGTTCCAAGAACGCCCAAACATAACCGCCCGGGGAACGGCCGTAGCGTGTCGTTATTTCTCGGATTATGAGTGCAAATACGACTTGAGCGTACTGTAATGACCGGGAGCGTGTTGGTTCAGACAAGGAAAGGCATCCAATTTCGATTCAATATGCGAAAATTCATGTGCCGCAATCCTGCCGCCAAAAAAGGATAATTAGACGGGGCATAGTAGCGCAAATCTTTGTTCTTGCAATTAAATTTATGGCGAACCTAGCCTGTAAGTCTAGCGAATTTTTCGAAACAATAGCGATTGTAATTTCGTTGTATTGGGCCAATCGGCTATACTTGGCTACACCAAAAGCGAGGCCTCGTGGTGATCAAGTTTGAAAACGTATCCAAGAGTTATCGAGTCGGAAAGCAGTACAAACAAGTTCTGCGGAATTTTTCCTTTGAATTTCCGAATGACAAGAACATTGCGTTGATCGGGCGAAATGGTGCTGGCAAAACGACCTTTCTCAGCCTGATATCCGGCACCTCGCTTCCGGATAAGGGCAAAGTCACCAGACAAGTCAGTGTTAGCTGGCCATTGGGTTTCGGGGGCGCATTTCACCCGCAGTTGACAGGGCGACAGAATTCGAAATTCGTGGCGCGTATTTATGGCGTCAATTCAGATAAACTGTTGAGAGATGTAATTTCGTTTGCGGAGTTAGGTGACTATTTTGACATGCCTGTGCGCACCTACTCTCAGGGCATGAGGGCTCGGCTTGCATTTGGCGCAAGCATGGCTGTGGATTTCAAGTGCTACCTGGTCGACGAAATCATTGGCGTTGGAGACGAGCAGTTTCGGAAAAAATGTCGAACCATTCTGCAGGATCGACTGAGAAACGCCCGGGTCGTAATGGCCTCCCATTCAGAAGCTATGCTTCGCACCTATTGCCAGAGCGCGCTGTTGATCGAAAACGGGGCAGTTGAGTATTTCGATGATCTGGATCTGGGACTCGAAAAATACCACAACATAATTTCCAACTAAGGATTGATTGAGGATAAAATGGCATCCGGGCGAAATTATCCTTGGGACCGGCGCCCGCTCATCGCCAGCGCGTTGTCTTCACGATCTTCGCCTACAGCAGATATATATTTTGCATGGTCTTTCGCCGATCGTTTGAGTTCCGGCGAAATCCTGCGGCTCGCTCCTACAGTTTTCTTGGTTGACCGAACCTTGATCGTGATGCGCCACGATGCCGGCCTCAAACGGGTTCCCGAGTTCGACAAACTGATCTATTTTTGTGACGACGACTGGCGCGAGGGGATCAAGGATCCGCGCATTCCGCGCAACTATCGAGCAAAACTTCATATTGTCGAAGCCCATGCTGCC
>QIIJ01000208.1 GCA_003232595.1 Aurantimonadaceae bacterium
AAGCCGCCTTTTTTCAGCACCGGGCGAAGCTCGGGCTCATAATAGGTCAGCGCCTTGGAAATACCGTGGCGCACAGCACCGGCCTGGCCGGAAAGACCACCACCTTTAACTGTTGCGATAATGTCAAACTGGCCATCACGATCGGCTGCGATGATTGGCTGTTTTAGAACCATTTGCAGAACGGGGCGGGCGAAATAGGTTTCAAACTCCCGCTTGTTGATGATGATCTTGCCAGTGCCGGGTTTGATCCACACCCTGGCAATTGCGTCCTTGCGCTTGCCGGTGGCGTAGGAACGGCCAAGGGAATCCACCTTGCGCTCATAAACAGGTGCAGCCTGTTCTTCTGTTGCAATCACTTCAGCAGTAGCTTCAACAGCTGCCGTCTCTGCTGGTGTTTTTTCCTTCATGGCGGCGCCAAGGTCTTCAAGAGAACTAATCTCGGCCATAATCAGGCGCTCCTTTTATTTTTGGAATTCATGGCGGCGAAATCAACAGTCTCAGGCTGTTGTGCCTCCTGCTTGTGATCCGGTCCGGCATATACATAGAGATTTTTCATCTGGCGGCGGGAAAGGGGTCCGCCCGGCATCATCCGCTCCACCGCTTTTTCCATCACACGTTCGGGGAATTTACCCTCAATGATGGCGCGCGCTGTACGCTCCTTGATGCCGCCTGGATAACCGGTATGCCAGTAATATATTTTGTCAGTAAACTTCTTTCCGGTAAAGGTAACCTTTTCCGCATTGATGATGATGACATTGTCGCCATCATCCACATGGGGGGTGAAGGTCGGCTTGTGTTTGCCGCGAAGGCGGCTGGCGACAAAGGAGGCAAGACGGCCTGGAACAACGCCCTCAGCGTCGATCAATATCCATTTTTTTTCCACTTCCGCCGGTTTCTGCGAGAATGTTTTCATCTGGTTTTCCTCGGGGCACGCACGCCCGTCATACAAAGCGCCGCAGGGCGGCTAAATTCATAGTCAATTGTTTGAGTTTGCAGGTGTCGGTAGATGCCTGTACCCCAACAAACAACAACCCCGCATTCACGGGGCCTGTTGATGGGGTGTTTATAGTGAGGGCTGAAGCGTGTCAAGCAAAAAATGCCGAGAGATATGGAAATAAGACAATAAAAACAAATAGTTAGAATAGAGGTATTATAATACCATAGTTTTCTTCTTTTATGCGAGAATTTCTGTAGTCTAGATGAACCCTCTTGCAATGCATCAGGTAATTTCCTATGTTTCTGTCATGACAGAAAGTACAGAACATACAAAACAAACGCTCCCGGTGCCACTGGAGACTTTCATTCTACAATGGGGAGACATGGGAAGTTCCTGGGGGGTTAACCGCTCAATCAGCCAGATACATGCCTTTCTCTATCTCGCAGAAAAACCACTCACGGCTGAAGATATTGCCGACCAGCTTGGCATGGCGCGGTCCAATGTTTCAAATTCCCTGCGTGAATTGCTAACCTGGAAGCTGATACACCGGGTGCCGATTAGGGGTGATCGGCGAGAGCATTTTGAGGCGGAAACCGATGTCTGGAAAATCGCCATGCTGATTGCCGCGGGTCGCAAGCAGCGTGAGATCGATCCGGCGCTTGAATCTCTGAAAAGTTGCGCGGCAGAGGCCGACAATGATCCTGAAGTATCTCCTGAAGCGCGAAAAAGGCTGCACGCCATGCTGGATTTCACCCGGTCGGTCGATCACTGGTATGGTCAGATGCTTGCAATGCCCCATTCCAAGCGCGAGATGATATTGCGACTTGGATCAAAAATTGCCTCATTTCTGCCGGGAAGAAAATAGGAGCAGTACGGAAAACCGGAGGGTAAAATGAAATATCCAATGCACAGTCAATTACCTGAAACCACTATTGCCCCGCCTGCTTCCAACAGATTTGGCAATAACGCAATTGACCTGCGGTTCCGTTCCCTGCTGTCTGCAGAAGACTGGCAATCCCTGCCGCCGCTGGTGCAGCAAAGGTTCTCCAAACGTCTCGCCGGCGGTGGACTTGCGATATACGAAGGCCGTACTACTGATCTTCGAATGAATCTGGCTGGTCGAACACTGGCCCAGGCCCTGCGGCTGGTGGGTGCTCCGCTGCCAATCAGTACCGATGAAGATGTGCCCTCGCTGGTCTGTGTCAGCGAAGATGTTGCGTACGGCGGCCAAATCTGGACCCGCATGTATGGGCGAAAATCAACATTTCCGCAGATCATTCATTCAGCCAAGCGGTTCTCCGGCCCAACCGGTCTTGAAGAATATATCGGTTTTGGTATTTCGATTGCGCTTCATGTATCAGTTGAAGAGGAGGCGCTGGTATTTTCAAGCCATGCCTATCAGTTTCATCTGTTTTCAAAACGCATTTTCTTGCCAAGTTGGCTGTCGCCGGGAAAGTTACGGGTTGAACACTGTGACCTTGGTGGGGGTGAGTTCCGATTTTCCCTGTCGCTTGAGCATCCGTTATTTGGAGAGCTGGTTTACCAGTCCGGCCTTTATCGGGATCAGGTTGTGGCGGCGTAATGGACCAAAAACGCCTATTACTGATCGGAGCAACCGGTGTGTTTGGCCGCCGTCTTGCAAGCCATCTTGGTGCGTTTAACGACATAAAACTGATAGTGTCGTCCCGAAGTGCAAAAAGAGCAACAGAACTGGCAGAGCGGTTGAAACTGGAACACCCGGCGCTGGTGGTTTCGGGTACAGCTCTTGATCACCGCCAAAACCTGCAACAGCAATTGGATCTGATAAAACCCTGGGCAGTTGTGGATGCATCGGGACCCTTTCAGGGAGCCGGGTATGAGGTGCCAAAAGCGGCGCTTGAAACCGGTGCGCATGTGGTCGATCTGGCCGATGCCCTGGATTATCTCAAGCACTATTCGCAATCACTCGACCGACTTGCCAAATCAAAAGGGCTCGCGGCGGTCACAGGCGCAAGCTCCACGCCGGCGCTTTCCTCAGCAGTTGTTGAGGCACTGGTCAAAGGATGGCGGCGTGTGGATACAATCGATATCTGCATCTTACCGGCAGGACGTAGCGAGGTTGGGCAGGCTGTGGTTGCGGCGATTTTGTCCTATGCAGGAAAATCCGTTCCTGTGTGGAAAGATGGTCAATTGTCTGCGGTCACCGGCTGGCTGCGCTCAAAACCGGTTGACCTGCCGGGCCTTGGTATCAGGCGTGCTGCACCGGTTGAAACCTTCGATGCGGAATTGCTGGGACCACGATTTAATGTCACAGACAGAATTGTGTTCTCGGCCGGTCTGGAATCACCCGTAGAGCAATTTGGAATTCAAGTGCTCGCCCGCCTTCGCCATGGCGGCTGGCTGAAAAACCTTCGCCCGCTTGCGCCATTGTTGATCATGGCCCGCAAGATGACCCGCATTGCCATGTCGGAATGCGGCGGTATGCTGGTTGAAGCAAGTGGAATTGGCCATGATGGTGCACCACGCCTGACCCGCTGGACATTGCTGGCCAAAAGCAATCACGGCCCGTTTGTACCGGTAATGCCGGTTGCGGCGGTTGTTCGAAAGTTGATTGCTGACGATGTTGCATCTGGAGCAAACACTGCCGACAATATACTCAACCTGACAGAGATCACCAATGAAATGGCCAGTTACGACATCGCTACCAAAATTACCGATTAACGCGGTGGAATGGAATAGGTTGCCGTTGCATGGGCCACGCTGTCGCCTCCGCTTGCGGGATAAATGTTTGCTTCAACCACACAAAGCCGCTTGCCAAGTTTCATAATCCGGCACCGGCAATACAGGGTGCCGAGGGACGGTTTGCGCAGAAAATTGATGTTGAGACTGGTCGTTACAGCCAGTGCCACCGGGCCGATATGGGCAAGGATGACTACATAGGCGGCAAAATCTGCCAGAGCAAACAGGGTCGGGCCGGAAAGGGTTTCGCCGGGTCTCAGGTGACGTTTATCCGGCTCAAGCCGCATTGTGGCTGCGCCCGGTTCAATCGCCTCAATAAAATAACACTGGCCGCCCTCATTGAGTTGCGGAAAATGTTGTTCAATAAATGTGGCAATATCATCAGCCGACATGACGGGGACAAGTTCGCTGCTCATAGGGTTCTCCGGAATTATCGCAATTGACACAATGACGGCAATTTTCCTTCATGGGAAGACCATCGTCTGGTATGCTGACAACCAGTCAGAAGGAGAATAAGATGGCAGCAGATCTAAAACCGGCCATGATAGCCAACCCGTTGCGGGAAACACATCTTGCAAACGGTGTTCTGCGCCTTGATCTCAACAGTCCACCAGCAAACACCCTTTCGGAAGCCATGCTGGATGCCTTGCAGTCAGCGTTTGACCGGGCTGTGAAAGACAGCACTGTGCGGGTAATTATTCTGGGCGCGGAAGGAAAAATATATTGCGCCGGTCATGACATGAAGGAATTGACAGCCGCACGCGCCAGTGACGACAAGGGTCGCGCATATTTTCAGGACATCATGAACCGCTGCGCAAAAGTCATGCAGTCAATTGTCAATCATCCCAAGCCGGTGATTGCAGAAGTGGGTGGTCTTGCAACAGCTGCTGGCTGTCAACTTGTTGCCTCCTGTGATCTGGCGATTGCCAGCGACGAGGCGGCATTTTGCACCCCTGGGGTTCATATCGGCCTGTTCTGTTCTACGCCAATGGTAGCATTGTCGCGCAATATTCATCCCAAACATGCCATGGAAATGCTTCTAACCGGTGAGGCTGTTGATGCCACGGTGGCGCGTGAATACGGACTGGTCAACCGGGTGGTGCCAAAGGACTATCTTAAACAGATCACAGTCAAATTTGCCGAAGCCATTGCGTCAAAATCAGCAATGACATTAAAAACCGGCAAACAGGCGTTTTATAAACAACTCGACATGGGCCTGGCTGAGGCATACGAGTTCACTGCTGAGATCATGACGGAAAACATGCTGGCCAGGGACGCAGAAGAGGGCATTGGCGCATTTCTTGAACATCGCAAGCCAAAATGGCATGACGGTTAGTCATTATTTTTGTCTATTCTTTTCAGCACCAATCCCGTAGTTCTGGTTCACCGGACCGGTCGCCCGTTTTTCGCGCAGGAATACGTAGAACCCGCTGCCGACCACAAGAACAATACCAAGCATCGTTTGCAGGTTCGGCACATCGCCCCAGAATACATAGCCCCACATGATTGCAACCGGCAGGGCGACATATTCAAACGGTGCCACCACATTGGCTTCTGCGACCCTGTAGGCCTGTGAAAACAAATAGCCGACTATTGTTACAATCACACCAATGGCAATCATCAATGACAAATCCTTTGCATCAGGCATGCGCCATGCGCGGAGCAAAAACCCGCGCCACCCTGTCCGGCAAAGGAACCATCACCGACTACCACCCAAAATCCGAACGAGATGAAGAGAAATGTAAATGAAATATAGAACGACATCACCGATGCCTTGTCTGTTGTACCAAGTTTTCGGGTGATGATCTGCGTCAGCGCATAGCCGAATGCGGCAACTATCGGTAAAAGAGCAGAAAGATCGAATGCGTTGTCTGCGCCAACCCCCATCATGATCACAACGCCGATAAAACCGGCGACAACTGCCAGCCACCGTCGCCAGCCCACATGCTCGCCAAGCAGGGGAACAGAAAGGGCAGTAATCAGCAACGGCGAAATAAAGAATATTGCCGTTACCAGCCCAAGTGGCATTGAAGCAAGCGCCAGATAGTAGGCCATGTTGGCAATGGCAATCAACAACCCGCGAGCCAGATGAAGCCACGGTCTTTTGGTCACCAGCAAACCCAGTCCACCTTCGAAATGGACAATCACCAGGGTCAGCAGAATAGCCACACCAGAGCGCACCATAACCACTTCGTGAAGGGGGTAGCTGTCTGATAAGATTTTGATAATGGCATCCATCAGCGGCATGATGATCATACCGATAAGGATGCAGCTGATACCGAGAGTCTGGTTGTCTTTTTGCAAATAACGTGCCTCGGTTTGACTGCCAAAATTGGTGAAAGTGAGTATGACTTCTGCTATTCGAGCTCATCCAGCCAGATCGGATTGCTCCAGGCCCGCTTGCCATCGATCAGAGATACCCTTAACCACGGGCTTGGATTGACAGGTACCCAGCTGTATTCAAGCCGGGCAAGATCAACCGATCCGCTGGAAATGGCGTACCCAAAAACTGCAGCAGAACGTGAATTACCGCCGGTAACCACAATTGTATCGACGGGAGAACATTCAACATCAAGCCGGTCGCCATTGATGGCAATCGAATGAATTTGTGGTCCCTGACTGGAATAGTAGTGTCCCGCCTTGAGCGCTTCCAGCAACAATTCCGGCTCATTTGCCTCAGCTTTCACCCAGCCACCAAAGGCGTCTTTGTCATGATTGATAAAATGTGCATCATCGGTAGCAAATGCGGATAACCTCTTGCCATCATTAAGCATCTGATCAAGTAAATACCAGCCTTCACCACGGTCAGATTCAACAGCGCAGCTATGGTTATATATTTCAACCGCATGGGCGGCCTCAATGGCATGGCCGTCTTCAATAGTCAGTTGCGACCACAAAGGGTGGGCAATCCCGACGAATGCGCCGGCATCACGTGCCCGCTGGGCAATTTCAGGCCCGCTTTCATCCTCACCGCATGGTGCAAAATCGAGCGGCAGCCCGGCAGCAACAATATGCCACAATTCACCGGCCGAGGTTTTGAGCGTGTGCAGCTCAGCACCGATCAATGTGGTGAAGTTTTTGCATCGCATTGCGCGTGTGTCGGCAATCGGCCAACTGAAATGCCCGACAAAATGTTCCGACAACATTACGAAATCGTATCCGGCATCCTTGTAGGCCTGGACAACATTTTCCGGCGAAAGACGGCCATCAGAAAGGGTTGAATGGGTGTGAAGATTGCCGCGATAGAAATGTCCGGGCAGGGAAAATGGAGAAACACCTGACATCGGCTGATCCTCTTGAACCGATTGCAACAAGTATCCCCGCTATCAGAGAAAGTACCATTTCAGCCAGTCATTTTGCGACAGAATTAAGCAATTGATCGCCATAGGCAAATAGTGCCGGGCTGCCGCCCGTATGCCAAAACAATATGCGTTGGCCTGAAAGCTGCCCTGAGCGGGCAAGCCGGATCAGCCCGGCCATTACCTTACCGGTATAAACCGGGTCCAGAACAAGACCTTCTGACCGCGCAGTGATCTCAATCGCCTCTATTGTTTCTACATTCAATTTGCCATAACCGGGCGCCAGCGGGCCATCAAATACGGTAATATCATCCACATCAACTGGGGAAGGCATTTCAAGCAGGTCGGCAATATCGCCAACGCGTCGGGCTACCCGTGCATGCTGGGAAATTGCTTCCCGCCGCACACAGATGCCGCGAACAGGTGTCCGGTTGCCGATTGCCCGCAACCCGAACAGCAACCCCGAATGGGTAATGGCGCTGCCCGATGCAATGATGATTTCATCAAAAGGTGCGATATTCTTCTTCTCCATCTGCCGGCAAAGCTCAATGGCTGCTTCAATATATCCAAGCGCTCCCAGTGGCGG
>QIIJ01000468.1 GCA_003232595.1 Aurantimonadaceae bacterium
ACCAGTTTACCGGTCGGCCGGTGGTTGGCCCGCTGGTGGATGATGACATTGAATTGAAACTGTTGCCGGTTACGATCACATCCTGGGGAAACTGGAGAGCGCGAAATCCTGACACCCGAATATTGTCCCTGTCAACCGGCTACAATCGTGACTATGGTTCGGGCGTTGTCTATAATGACTACTTCACCAGCCCTGATCTTATGTTTCCCGTTATTGTGCGCGACGAAAGCATTCTGGCCCGCAAAGACTATGTATTTGGTATCCGCGAATTTGCCCGGTCAAAAGCCTGGCCGATAACAGCGTTTATGAACCAATCCATCATCAATGACGCTATTGGCAACAAAAACCTGGTATCGGAGATGCAGCGACCCGCAGTGTGCGGGCCTATGAACGAGGCACGCAAACCTTTCAAACCACAAGCAATGCTGACCAGCTTGTGGCAGGCAATTCTGTCTGGCAGATAAGCGAGGAAGCATTGACCGCTGCGGATGGCACAACCCTGCTCCGTGTTCCAGGTCATATCGCCTACTGGTTTGCCTGGGATGGGTATATGGGAGTTGGCTCTGAACTTTATGCCAATTGACCCGGTTGATTTGAGCGTCGGATGGTAAAATTCGCGCCCTTATCGCACAGGCTGCCGCAATACCGTTTTTAGCTTTTCCGGTGCCACCCGGCGCGGGTCACCAAGGTATATTTCATGGTGATGCCCGTTTGGGGTCAGATTGTGTTCAGGCATAAACTCCTTGTGCATTCTTTCAATAGTCGGTGCTTCTTCGCTATAGGGGCCAATATGCATGATCTGCACACTTTTGCCCTCGTGAAAGTTTTCCAGCCTGAGGCTTTCTGGAACCTCACCAAGTTTGTTTTCCGCCTTCGCCACCGCCTGATCAAACATTCCCCTGTCTACCCAGTCAGGCGTTACCATCATCATCCGCCATTTCCAGTTGTCTCTGTTGTTATTGATGAAGTCGTCCATATCATCGGCCCACCAAAGGCCTTCAAGTGGAGGTGCCACAAATTCCTTTCCTATCTGTTTTTTGGCAATAAACTTGATCGGGTAGATTACTGAATAAAGCCACTGCACCGCGTGGGTATAAACTTCGCCTTCCGGGGGCCCCACGCCTTCAATCATCACAAACTGCATTTCCGGCACCTCCACCAGAATAAAGTCTTTGGGTGATGGCACATAAAGCTCTTTCAGCTTTTTCTTGAAATCAATTTTTTCCATGGTTTTCCCTCATTCCATTCAGAGCTTGTGTTTCATGCAGTCAAGGGTACGTGTCACCCATTCAGCTTCTGCTTCTAGTTGACCAAGCGAGAAATCAAACAGCGCCTCAACAAAATCCGGCAAGGGCTGCTGATCGAACAAGATCGCCTCAAGGCGCGCCAACTCGGCTTTAATTGCCCCCGCCCGCACCTGTAAAGCTGCCAATCCATCCTCCCGCTTTAGTACCGGCCAATGGGCCATTCCAAGCAGGACTGGCGAATGGATTGGACGAAGGTTTTCAAGTGCCGCGATGGTTTGCACCACCAGTTTTTCCTGCCCGTGCGGCGTTATGGCAAACACCTTTTTTGCCTTGGCCTCTGCGGGTTTTTTTGCAGTCAGCAATCCTGCTTTTTCAAGCTTGCCTAATACAAAATAGATCGAGGAAAACCCGATCGCCGTCCATTCCCGCATGCCGCGCTGTTCGATCACCTGTTCAAGCTGATAGCCATGGCGCGGCATTTCAGCAACCAGTCCAAGCAACAATAACTCGGCGTCAGTCAGGCTTTTTGGCTGCATATTCTAGTACTAGAATAATGATCGTGAAATGTCAACCAAAACAGCTGTAAAATCGGGATACTCAAATCAGCCGGTGAACTTCACGCTTCAACACCGGTAGCAGATTACTTGCGCTTTTTGAGCCAGCCGCTGTTGCGCCACGAAGGATGAGGTAAGGGTAAAATCCGGGGGCTGCGCGTGACCGTAAATATTTCTTCCCAGTTTTGCACTGTTTCGGTCAGGGTTTTTGCCCGTTGTTCCTTCTCGAGGTGCCATTTTTGCGCATACTGACCAATTGTCAGCACAAGCTCGATCTTTGGCATCGCCCTGAATATCTGTTCATGCCATTGCAGCGCGCATTCCCGTCGTGGTGGCAGGTCGCCCCCTTTGGCGTCATTTCCGGGAAAACAAAACCCCATTGGTACAATGGCAAGTTTTGCAGGGTCGTAAAAATCTGCTTCATCAATTGCCATCCAGTCCCGCAATCGATCACCTGACGGATCAGTGAATGGTTTGCCACTGGCATGAACCCGCGCACCCGGTGCCTGGCCAGCTATACATAAACGCGCGGTTGAAGATATTTGCACAACCGGCCTCGGTTGGTGCGGCAATGGCGGACCAGCCGGATGATCTGCACAAATGCGACAATCAGCAATTCTGGCCGCCAATTCTGCTATTTTTCCAGTGCCGGGCAATGAAATTACGCCAAGGCGCTGGGGCGGTCGCGGACGCTTTTATGCCAGCGTATTACATTAGTGCATTCCTCTGGCATCAATATACGCGCCGGCTTCATGAAGTCGACAGCAATCATCGCAGTAATATCTGCAATTGTGTACCGCTCGCCGGCAATAAACTTCCGTTCACTCAGTTCATTATCCAGCCACTGGAGTACTTTGATTGCTTTGGATTTATTGGCCTCACCCCATTCAGGTACCTGTGGCACTTCCCAGGTTTTCATGGCCGGGTGCAGGTGTCGGAATGCCTGGGCGATCGGCGAGAACAGGTTAAACTCCATGCGCCTCGACCACATTTCAACAATTGCCTTGTCCAGTGGATTGACACCAAATAAAGCTGGCTCTGGTTTTGTTTCCTCGAAATAGCGGCAAATAGCCAGAGATTCGGCGATAATTGTGCCATCATCAAGCTCAAGAACCGGCAATCGCTGTAATGGATTGCGCGATGTGATTTCTTCAGACTTGTGTCCAAGCGAGGTCATATCGATGGCAACCAGCGGCACTTCTATCGCCTTTTCTGCCAGGAACACCCTCACCCGCCTTGGATTGGGTGCCTGACCACCGTCAAACAACTTCATGATATTTCCTTTTTTTGATTTCACCAATTTCTGTCATCATTCAATTGATAATGTTTCTGATCCAGTTTCGGATAGTTTGCACAATATCAACGTCAACGCCATTCAGTTTTCCGCGGGTCTGACGCCAATTGGACGGAATATCGAATTGGCCGGACCATAATCCGCGCGCCAACTTTTTCGCAGACCGTTCTTCCGATGAATACCCGCCATAGGATAGCGCCCACCCGTCGCGAACCATACGGGCATTAACCGATTGTTGTTTTGGCGTGGCAAAAGCTAAATAACATTCAGCCAGCATCCGATTATAGATGTCATATTGCCAACCCTTGCAAAATAACCGCTTGCCGTTGATGATCTTGCGGAGATGGCGCGTGGCAGACTTCCCGCAAAAATAAGCTCTATTGGCCCGCGTGCATTCCTGCTCACGCTCCGGCGCGTCAATTCCGGAAAGCCTGATTATACGATCATCTAATTTAATCGTATCACCATCAACCACAAAGGCTTTGCCGCCGATGCCGCTGTCATCAGCGTTGATTTTGAAGATCAAAGTAACCCCTGCCAATAACAGCAGAATCAAAAGCCAGTCGATCAACAATCTTTTGCGGGATCGTCGGGAGGCGAAAAATATTCCCAACTAATTTCTCCAAACCGCCATTTGTTAACCAAAATTTCTGTCCTGCCAGTGAAAATGCACCAAACACCACCTGACCGATATCGCAAGCAATGATCCGTCGCCTCGACCAACTGCTTCTTTGGAACGTACAATGAGTAAATACAAAGCAACAGGTTCTGACAAAAATATTGTAGACCGCTCAAGAAAGAGCCGCGGTGGCAGTTCTGCGCGTGCGATCAAGGATGTTCGATATCGCCTGAATTCTTTTCAACCGACTTCTCCCCGTTTTGAACGGGAATTGATGCTGGCGTTTGCTCGAAATCACCTCAACGCCATTATATTGTTCCCCGTTATAGTTTTGCTTGTGGGCGTTATATCCTACCAGTGGGCTGGTTTTATTATGTCGGCAAGCTGGGTTGGTACCATGATGCTGATCTACGGTGTGCTTCTGACATCGTGCCGACGGCTTTCGGTCAAGGACTACAACGATATTAATGTAAATAACTGGCGCCTGCGTTTCTATACATCGACAATTATCGCCGGTGTTGGATGGGCTGCATTGTTTATTCCAACCATGATGACCATCCCTCCTCTCACCCATCAGGTTATGCAGTTTTCGGTATTGCTGTGTATCATGATTCTGGTTGCGATAACCGCCTATCCGCTTAAGCTGGCTGGTTCACTTATCGCAATACCGGCGGTTCTGCTTCTTGCTGTTCGCTTTGCAGTTATGCTTGATCCGGTATCACTGATCATGAGCGCTGTCCTGATTATCGCCCAGGTGTTTTTCAGCGTTCTGGGTGAAAAACTGTTCAAGAACGCGCTCAACAATTTGAAAAACCAGGCTGAAAAAGATCAGTTGATTGCCGAACTTGCAACAGCCAGTTCAATTTCAGAAGAAGCCAGACGCCGCGCAGAGGAGGCCAATCTGGCAAAATCGCGTTTTCTGGCAACCATGAGCCACGAATTACGCACACCGCTAAACGCTATTCTCGGTTTTTCCGAGGTCATGAAGAATGAGGTTCTGGGCCCGTTGGAAAACAGCCACTACAAAGAGTATTCCACAGACATCCACGCCTCGGGAACCCATCTGCTGGAACTAATCAATGAGATTCTCGATCTTTCACGCATTGAGGCCGGGCGCTACAATTTGGTCGAAGAGGCAATATTGATTGAACATGTGGCAACGGAATGCGAGCAGTTGATCAAGTTGAAAGCCAAGAACAAGGGAATTTCCATCGTTAAACAGATTGCCCGCGGCTTGCCTCAGGTATGGGCGGACGAGCGTTCTATCCGCCAGGTTATTCTCAATCTTTTGTCCAACGCACTGAAATTCACGCCGACTGGCGGACGCATTGAAATCAGGATTGGCTGGACTGCCGCCGGCGGCCAATACATCACAATCCGCGACAACGGACCGGGTATTCCTGAAGAGGAGATACCCGTTGTGCTTTCTTCTTTTGGACAAGGTTCAATCGCCATCAAAAGCGCCGAACAAGGCACCGGCCTTGGCCTGCCCATCGTTCAGGCACTGGTAGACAAACATGAGGGAACCTTTGAACTGAAATCAAAACTGCGCGAGGGCACGGAAGTAACTGTGACACTTCCAAGTTCCAGAGTGATGGAAGTCATGCCCGCAATTGAACAGGAAACACCTTCGATTATCACACCCGAAATTACCGGAAAGAAACGGTTTTCAATATTCAGGAACCGCCAGTCTGCAACTGGATAGCCGTATTGAAAACAAATGGGATGACGCGCTGCACCAACCATTGGTAGTCATCCTTCTTTCGGTCCAATCAGCAGCCAGCTTCCAACCTTACCAAAGCCTTTCAAATTCGGTGATTTAGTTTTTTCAAACAGGTATTTGTTCTTCAATGCACGATAAACCTCAATCGACACCTGAACACGCCCCGCCGTTCCGCTCGATTCAAGTCGGGACGCCAGATTGACCGTTGGTGCCCACACATC
The DNA here is from genome assembly GCA_003232595.1 of Aurantimonadaceae bacterium. Classification (GTDB taxonomy): domain Bacteria; phylum Pseudomonadota; class Alphaproteobacteria; order Rhizobiales; family Rhizobiaceae; genus SZUA-100. The sequence goes on from QIIJ01000468.1 coordinate 5,659, forward strand.
ATAGGCAAATTTGGCCTTGCCTATAACCCCGGCAGTAATTGGTCCGGTGGCAATGCCTATCCTCAAATCCAGGTCTTCCCCGCGGTCCGCGGCAATCTCCCTGATTGCAGCCAACATCCTGATTGCCAGAATGAGCATGCGTTCTGAATGATCTTCCACCGGGTCGGGCGCACCGCTGACCGCCATATAGGCATCACCTATGGTTTTGATTTTTTCTGTACCCAGTTCTTTGCCAATAGCATCAAATCTGGAAAAAATCGTATTGAGAAAATGTATAAGTTCATCCGGGCTCATCTTGTTGGACATTGCAGTAAAACCTACAATGTCAGCAAACATCACCGTCGCCTCGTCAAACCGGTCGGCAATCGGTTCATCAGGATATAGCCGCAACTGGTTGGCAATCTTTTCAGGGAAAATGTTCATCAACAAACGTTCAGAGCGCGCTTCAGCATCAGCCGCAATGCGAAAGGCATACCAGACCACGAGGGCAAGAATGATCATGATTGACGCAGCCGACATCACATAGAGTTGTGCCATAAAGCTGTCGTCAATTGCGAATTGCACGCGGCCAACAGGGAACAAAAATACAGTTGCAATATGCGCCACGATGCAGACAAAAGTAACAAATGCGATGATACGCAAATGATTAGGCCCGAATATTACAAAAGCAATCGCCACAGCGCCAATATAGTTGAGTTGAACACCTGAATCACGACCCAACTCAGAAACGAAGAAAAACAGCGTCACAGCAACTGTACTGGTCATCATGACCGCAGCACCAATGGAATTATACCGATGCCAGAACGGGGCTGAGGCGGTCAAAAATGCTGACAGCAAATTGCCAATGACCAGCCATTTCAGAGCTGTAAAATTGTAAAGCGAAAAATTTATGGCATAGGAAAGCGAGGATATTGCAGAAAGATAACCCGCCATATTGACCAGAAACAGCCTGCGCCGTGTTTCCCGGCCATAACCGCTGATGCCAAAGCGCATCGCCCGGTCAACCCAGCGGATAATAATATTGCCGGATTGAGCAGCACGAGCATCGCCATCGGCCCGGAATACCGAAATAAACCCCGTTTTGTAGTGTGCTTTAGACATTGATTGACTGCTAGAGCAAATTTCGACCATACGGGATCACTTGATGGAGTCAAATCAGCACACTCAGCGAGGCGAGCAGCGTACTGCGATATCGGGTATCGGAGAAGCTGCTCAACGAAGCTGATGGGCTGATTTGGCCCACCGGAGGCCGGTTTTCCGCGCCTTCTGGACATCGTTGCACTTTCCTTGTGGTCGTAAAGACCAGGGCGGAAATTGCGCCTTGCCAGCAGACACGGAAAACCGGTCAAGTGATTCCGTATGGTCGAAACTTGCTCTAGTTGCGGACTATGCAGCAATAGCGTTCCAG